>JAVHLO010000259.1 GCA_031082105.1 Planctomycetota bacterium | reverse complement strand
AGGCGCTCGATTGGACAACGCCTTACGGCGTCACTACGAACTCGAGCAGCACGTCCCCGCGTTCGTAAATAACGCGGGCTAGAGGTCCGGTTCTCTCGGCCGCTCCCTCGCGGTCGCGGCTCGGTTTCACGGTCGCGGTTCCGCATCGCGATAAACCCTGCACGGCACGACGAGGCGGAAGCCGCCGTGCCAGCAGAAATATGTCGGCGAAAGACCGAATCGTTTCGAGGAGACTGCAGTTTCCGCGGAATTGGACCATGAGCCGCCGCGGTCACAGCGCCACGCACGGTATTTTTCGCCGGCGTCGTTGAAACACCAATCGGTTACGTTCCCGGCAAGCCCCCTTGCCCCGCAGGGCGCTTCGTCATGGGGGAATTCGCGCACCCCCACGAGCATCGGCTCGCGCTCGTGCGAGACATTGATGTTGCAGAACGCGCCGTCGCAGTACTTGCCGAACGGGTACACGCGCCCGTCAGTTCCTCGCGCGGCCTTTTCCCATTCCTCCTCTATGGGCAGCTGGCATATGCGGCCTTCCTTTCCGGATTTCCACCGACAGTATGCGACGGCATCAAGCCAGCTAATGCAGACTGCGGGCCAGTCGGCGCGCCAATCCTGGGTTCTGCCTCCGCCCCTCAGTTGTCTTTGCCCCGTGGGAGGAAACCTGAAGACGCCGTCTTCGAATTTCCAGTACGGCCCCGATTCTTCCGACTCGCGCGGCGCCCTCTTGACGGCAAGTTCGGGATCGGTGCGGGCGAGGTCGTTCAGAAAATCGAGGTATTCTGCGCAGGTCACCGGATACCTGGCCACAAAGAAGTCCGAAACATTGCGCACGTGGGATCTGCTGTCCGCACCTGCCCCGCCGCCGTAGATAAACTCGCCGCCGGGAACGACGACGAACCCGGCCGGTATCTCTTCACGACGGTACATTGTCACCGTTTGTCGAACGTCCTGTCCCCTCCCCACGTGGATGGGGCAACGAAGGACGGCGAAGCCGGAGTCTGAGACTTGCGACTCGAGACCCGGGGCCTGCGGGGCGAGACCGGTCGCAGGAATCGGGCCTTGAGCTTCGGCGCCGGCGCTCGGCGGCGCAATGAGCAGCAAGTACGAGCCCATCGGGAGCCGGAATTCCGGAATCGGGGTCCGGCCGAGGTATAGGCCCTTTTCGGGTTTGTACGGCGAAGTCGGCTCGAAGGCCTCGTCCACCGCGCCCCTCAGGACCGGATCGTCGGACACGCTTTGAGCGGCGGTTTCTTTAAGAGGTTCAACGTCGACCCCGTCGGGAAGGCCCGGGACCAGGACGCGATCCTTCTCTTCGAACCGGAACAGCCAGACGCGCGCTCCAACCAAGGGCTGCGGAACGCATACTGCGGAATGACCCCATCGCGTACGCTGTGCGATGTTCCCTTGTGCCCGCTGCTGCGCAGTCCCCTGCGCACGTTGTCCGTCGGGCACGGTCCGGCCACGGGGCTCACCGACAAGCGACACCGTGAGTTCCGGCACGAGGGTCTTGTCCTCCTCGCGGGTCTGTTTGCTGCCCCATGCGCATTCGACAAGTTTGTCCGTGTTGATGTCGACCTGCAATTCGCCTGTTCCGACCGGCAACAGACAATTGCACGCGTAGTATTGTACGTTGACGGCCAGCGACCCTTCTCCCTTCAGGGCGTTTCTGAACCATTCGCGTCCGTAGGCCAGGATGAGACCCTGATAGTAGGCCATGTCCATCTCATCGCCGCGCATCTCGGCGCTGAGGAACCTGTCCCAGTAGAGTTCGCACAGTCCTTTTCTGACGCGCTCGTTGGCCGACTCGTGTCCGATGCCCTCCATGAATTTTGCGACAGCGTCGTTGAGTGCGCGCACGAGGGCGCGTTCGGTAGCCTTGGCCGCGTCCTCAGCCCGCCACGCGGGCCGTTTCTTTTCGATGGGTTCGCACCCCCTGGTCTTCTCCAGGCTTTCTCTCGCCCTTTTCTTCGCCGTCTCCAGCTTCTCCTTCAGGTCGAAATAGGCCACGAGGAACTGCCGACCGACCCGACCGCACTCCTCGGCAAGTTCGTGACGCCTCTCCTGTTCCTTGGCCCCTTCCAGGTAGAGCATGACCTGCTCGGCCAGCTCGGAGGCAGACCTGTATCGGTCTTCCTTGCGTTTGGAGAGGCACTTCAGGCATATCTCCTGAAGCTCAGTCGGGACAGTGCGGGTGCGCAGCAAGTCGCCCAGGTCCTGTGACTCAGCCTGCTTCCTAGGCGCGCCGGTCTCGGCAGCGACCGAGGCCACGCGTGTGGCGGGCGGAGTGAGCTTGCACGTGATGGCTTTCTGGAGCACTTCGCCGACCGTTTTTCCCTCGTACGGCGGGCGGAGGGTCAATATCTCATAGAGGATCGCGCCAAGCGAGTAGATGTCCGAACGCTCATCGACCTCGAGCACTTGCCCGGCCGCCTGCTCGGGCGACATGTATTGAGGTGTCCCGACCACATCCCCTTCCATCGTCAGTTGCGGCGTCTCGCCGGACTTCCAGATGTCGTCGGCGGACGCGCGGATCCCGCGCGCGAACGCCTCCTCGAAGATGTCCTTCTCGCCCACGACCTTGGCCAGCCCCCAGTCGACGACGAGCGTCTCTCCAAATTCACCGACCATGATGTTCGTCGGTTTCAGATCGCGGTGAATGACGCCCTTTGAATGAGCGAAGGCCATCGCCTGGCAGACATCGTGGAAGACCTCGATGAGCCGTCTGAGCGTCCATCTTTTCACGCTTTCAGTTTCCCTTTCGAGAAGCGAGAAGATGATCTCACCGAGATTGCGTCCCTTGATGAGTTTCATGGCCATGTAGAGTTGAGGCGCTGCCGGGTCGTCCCGCCTGCCCGCATCGTCCGCCTTGCCGGTCGGCGCCGCGGATCTGGAAGCGGGCACGGACGGGCCGCCTGTGCCGGAATGTGGCACAGCCGTCCCGGCTGTGCCCGTTCCTTCTCCAACTCGCGCACACTCGGGCACAGGCGGGACGCCTGCGCTACGTTTCCCCGGAGTCAGGCCGCAGGCCATGGCGCCGATATCGTGGACCGGCACGATGTTGGGGTGTTCGAGCCGGCCGGTTATGACGGACTCGCGTTGGAAGCGCTGGGCGAAATCCGCGCGCAGATCGCCGCGCAGGAATTTCAGGGCCACAGGGCGCCCGATATCGTTATCGAAAGCGAGCACGACCGAGCCCAGTCCGCCTTTGCCTATCTCTTCCTTGATAATGTACTTCCCCTCAGGAGGGCGCGTGGCGATCACGGTTGCTGGGGCTCCGATTTCACGGGCCGAGATGATGCTCTTGCTGAGGACCTTGATATCGTCCTCGGAGTCCGGGTGGGTCTTTGCGTTGTTGATCACGTCGAGCAGATCTTCTTTGAGTTCGCGTTCGATGCGCACGCTGGACACGCGCTGTTGCGCGTCCCCGCCGCAGCCCGCAACCTGCTCTCGGACCAACGCGAGGACCGCGTCCCTGACGGCGGGCTTGACGTAGCCTTTTGCCACAACGATATCGTCGAGGGACCGCCAAAGGCGCGACCCTTTGCCGGACGCCTCCCGGCATTCCGACTGAATCGTCGCGCTCGATGTCGCCGCCTCGGCGTTCGACTGGCCCAGCCAGGAAGTCACACACTCGATGAGCTGCTCCTTCGTCAGGAAGTTCATCTGCAACGCCACGATTCCGAACAGCAGTTCAGCGTGTTTGTCCATGTTGTTCCAACCGCATTGACTGCGCTACTTTTCCACGAAGACCGGGCTTATGGTGAGATCGACCGCCTTTGGATCAGCGAACGAAGACCGTCCCTTGATGTCCGTAACGGTCACGCGCGTCGCACCGCAGGGCAGGGTGATCGTGGCCGGTTTCGCGCTCCACAGCACGAACACCCAGCCTTCCTTCCTCTCGAAGCGGTAGCCCCAGACGTCAGCGCCGAGATTCATCCTTTCTGACGCGGTTGTACCGTTGAGTTTCGCCGCCGTGATCTTGAAAGACTCCGCAGCCGGTCGAGGTACGTCGGAGGAAAAGAGTCCCGGATGGCCCATTCGCGCGGCATAGTCGTCGAATTGCCAGCTCAAGACGCGCAAGGCCCCTTCCCCCAAGGCTGTCGCAAGGTACTTGACCTCGTCGCGTGCGTGCGCCTCCGGGTCGTAGGTCTTCACATCGTCCCAGCCGTAGCCGAACTCCCAGAACTCGATCGGTTTGTCCGCCCCGCGGGCCTTCAACCGGCCGCGCACCCAGTCGGTGACCGCGGGTATCTGCTCCCACGGCGCGAAGTAGTGAAGCTGGAGCACGTCATAGGCGTCATGATTGTCGAAGAGCAGATCCGCCCATTGAAAGACCCGCTGGGCGCGCGGGTCGCTCAGCAATTTCTCCACGTCACGCAGGTCAGCGGTCTCGAACGCCTCGCCCTTACCCCTTGCAGGGCCATAGCGGGCAAACCAGCGATTCACGAAACTGACGGCTTCAGCCTGCTTGCCCGCTTTGAACAGATCGTCGGCCAGCAGCAGGCCCAGGGCGGCGCTGGAGAGTCCTGCGTCCTGCACTATGGCGTCCGGGTCCGCTTCGTGAATCGCCTTGCAGGCGGCGGCGAGCATCGCCATGTATTGCTCGGGCGTGCCTTTGAAATATATCCCATCAGCGTGCGCTTCTTCTTCGATCGAGTAACGCGCGACCCTGCCCTTCAAGTGGCCGGCAAGCGTGGAAACGAACTTGCCGTACTCTTCGAGGTCCTTTGGCGGCGTTGAAACTGCATCGGTCTCGGACGACTGCGGCGGTCCGTCCGTTGCCCACTTCGACCTCGACATGATGTGGACTCCAACCTCTACGCCGAGTTCGATGAGCATGTCGATGGTCGTGTCGACCTTCTCGAACCGGAAAGAGCCTTTCTCCGGTTCGACCGCCTGCCATGGTATCATCAACCATGTGAAGCGGACGCCGTAGTCCTTCATCCGCCGGGCCCATTTCGAGAGGCTCGGAGCCATGACGAAACTGCCGACCAACCGTGGCGAGGCGCGCAGGGCGGCGGCCTTTGCGTCCTGGCGGCTGCGTGGAACGTCCGCAGCCGCCGGCACGACTGAAACGGACTTGTCAAGGTGAGCCTTCAGTTCTTCTGGCTTGAACCCCCCCGGCCCAACCCCGCCGCGGTACGAGATTTTTCCGCTCTTGTCGATGACAAATAACCTGTCGGGCCAGGAGTTGTAGGCCTTCCTGGCACGGTCGTCCATGTCGTCAATGAGGGCCGGCATGGTCAATCCAAGTCTCTCCTTGCAGATGGTCGCGAGTTTCTCGCGCTCCGCGGCGGTTTTCGGGTCGTTGAACTCGATCCCCTCGCGGTCGTTCGCCTTCATGCGCCATCCGTCCCCCGGGTGGGCCTCCCTGATATAGACCAGGTAGAATTGGGCCTTATCTTTGTAGGTCTGGTAGATCTTCTCGACGCGCGCCGCGCTCTTGCGGAACGGCGGTCAG
>JAVHLO010000258.1:1609-5462 GCA_031082105.1 Planctomycetota bacterium | reverse complement strand
TGTCTATTCATCTACTTCGCATTCTCCGCAATGTGCTTCACCGCATCCGCAATCGTCTGGATCTTCTCCGCCTGCTCGTCCGGAATGCTGAGGCCGAACGCCTCCTCCATCTCCATGATCAGTTCAACGGTGTCGAGCGAGTCGGCTCCAAGGTCGTTGACGAAAGAAGTATTGCTGGTGACTTTTTCTCGGCTCACGCCGAGCTGTTTGCAGACGATCTCTATGACCTTATCTTCGATTTCTTTGGTCGACGCCATCGGCTCTTCCTCCAAAAACTGAAAGAAAAAGGCGCGCGCCGTGCGGTTCGGGATGCGCGCGGTCTCCAACGGGAAGCCGCTATTCAAGCACCCGCTCCCCGGGATTGCAAGCATTTTCGGACTCGTTCGCGTGAGAGACGATTCGCACCATCCGGATGAGGTCGGACGGTCCGCTTCGTTCGCGATCCTGAATGCCTTTCTCGACGCCTGTTGATCGGGACGCACGGGAACGGCGGAGAACGGCGACGAGATGAAGCGCAAGTACCGTAGCGACCAGCATGAACGCCGCCCCGGCCACGGAGGCCATGTCCGCGGAACCGACCAGGTTGACGATGAACTCGATCTTGCGGGCCAGAAAGAAACCGAGCAGGAGCCCCGCGCTCGGTATCCCGTACGCAAGCGTGGCATACCACAGGAGGGCGCCCTCGCCGATGCTCAGCTCGACTGTGTCGCCGACCACGGCGTTGAGCGTGTTGTGAACCTCGGCGGACATCGTATCGCCCTCGCCCCCGGCCCCGCATGCCCTGCAGCCTTCGCAGGCGGAGCTGCGCGTGATCCGCACGCGGGCGAGGTCGCCGACCAGTTCTACAACCTTGGCGGTCTCTTCCATGGATTCGTCAGCCGAAGTGGAGCGGGCGATGGGATTCGAACCCACAACAACCAGCTTGGAAGGCTGGAACTCTGCCAATTGAGTTACGCCCGCGCCGGATTGTGGATTGTGGATTGCGGATTGAGCATAGTGTCGTCAACAACAAGGCGAATGGATTCGACTCTGGGGAGAAACCCACCTGCTTGTCATACCCCCGACCGCAGTCGGGGACGTCTCCTTCACCGTTGGACAAGGAGATTCTGACCCGCAATCCAGAATCTGCATTATGAACCTAAATGGGGAGTGAGGGATTCGAACCCCCGTAGGCAGTGCCAGCAGATTTACAGTCTGCCCCCTTTAACCACTTGGGTAACTCCCCGGTTTTCGATGACCTTTCTCGTCGCAGCCCCGGAACTCGCAGAGACCGGCCCCGGCGAGTTCGATCGCTGCCGGGCCGCGCGAGTCTCCTGCCGGCTCAGGCCGGAGCTGGGAGCGGGAGTTGCACCCGCAACCGCCGGTTTACAAAACCGGAGCTCTGCTGTTGAGCTATCCCAGCCCCGGCCCGAGCACCGGGCGGACTTATATCATTTTTCATCGGCCATTTCAAGACATTTGACAAGTAATTGTTGACCTTGCCGGCATAATTTGCTATCCTCAGAAACATTGATGGTATTTGTCCGTTCTTCGTCTGAAGGAGAAGAGGATGCGTTACTCGACTGCGGTCGCGTGTGTTCTTGTCGTTGTATTTGCCGGTGCGCTCGCCGTTCGCGCGGAAGAGACGCTGCAAGGCTACGATTCGCTGAAACCCGGCAAGCGGGTGGAGCTCGTGCTCACGAACGGCTCGTCGTTCAAGGGCGATGTCGTTTCCGTGAACGCGGAGAAGGTGACTCTCAATCTGAGGCGCGAGAGAAGCGAGGCGGCGGGCACAATGGCGTTCAAGAAGGCGGAGATCGCGTTCATCGACCTGTTCGATGCGACACCGGGCGCGTCCGGAGCAGTCGCCGCATCGAAGCAGGACTCGCCGGAAGGGTATGATGCCCTGCGGCCCGGCAAGCAGCAGCGCGTTGAAATCGTGCTGAAGAACAATTCGACCTTCAAGGGCGAAGTGGCCGCAGTCTCAAAGACCAAGGTGACGCTCAACCTGAGCTTTGAGAAGCTCGATGTTCAGGGCTATATGGGTTTCGAGAGGCGAGAGATAAAGCGGATCGTCTTCCTCGAGGCACTGACGCGCGAGGAGAAGTCACGCATCGAGGCGGGTCGCATGGACCTGGGTGGTGGGGCGGGTTCGGGTGAAGGGCCGGCGGCCGGGACCAAGGAGGCGACAAAGGAGGACACCAAAGAGACCGCCGAGAAGAGAAAACAGTACCTGCTGGACAAGTTCCCCGCCTCGACGTGGACCGCTGACACGAAGGCCGAAATCGCGGCAAAGCCGGCCTCGTCCCGGACGCAGGAGGAACAGGAATTCCTGGACTGCTACGACGAGATTGTGAAGGCGCGCGAGGATACCGGCAAGCAGTCGCGGGCGGACCTCCTCAAGAAATTCCCGCCCGACCAGGGATGGGGCGAAGAAAAGTACCAGGAACTGCTTAAGAAGGAACTCTGGATAACCGGAGTGCAGAGGACTACGGAAGAAGACGATTTCGTCGTGAACTACGAAGACTGGAAGGTGGCCTACCAGGAAGCCGCCGCGGCAGGCGCGACCGAGGAGAAACCGGCTGGACCGGGGGCAGGAACATCGCAACCTGCGACTGAAGAAGGGGCCGGAACCTCGGAAGAGACGCCGAGCGAAACCACTGGTGAGACGTCCGGGGAGAGTCCGGGATCGTCCGGAGTCCCGCCCGTTCCGCCGCGACGACCTCCGAGGTAGCGGGAACATACACTCCTGGAATACAAAGGCCTCAAACTGGACCGGTTCCAGCTCGACGCGATCGCGCACATCGACGCGGGCGAGAATGTCATCGTTTCCGCACCCACCGGCGCAGGCAAGACGCTCATCGCGGAATACGCGCTCGAGTCGGCCGTCAACGCACGCCGGCACATCATCTACACCGCCCCCATCAAGGCCCTCTCGAACCAGAAGTTCCGCGACTTCACCGCCGACTATGGCGACCGGATCGGCATCATGACCGGCGACGTGACCATAAACCCGGCGGCAATTGCGCTCATCATGACGACGGAGATATTCCGTAACACGATCTTCGAGTCGCCGGCCCGGCTGGAGAACGTCGGGTACGTCATTTTCGACGAGATCCATTTCATGGACGACGAAGAGCGCGGCACGGTCTGGGAGGAGAGCATAATATTCGCCCCGCACCACATCCGGTTTCTTTGCCTGAGCGCCACTGTGGCGAACCTGCCGCAGTTCGCCGCGTGGATGGAGAAAACGCGGCGCTCGAAGGTCCAGGTCGTTTTCACCGATTCCCGGCCCGTGCCTCTGACGCATACGTTGTGGGCGCAGGGGGTGGGCGCGACGAGCCTGAAGGGGCTGAAGGAGCTCGAGATTGCGCGCCGGGCCGAACTCCAGGCGCGCAGGACTGGCCGCAGAAATTTCCGGGACGCGCGATCGGGATGGCGCGGGAGACGCCAGGGCCGCCATGGCCGACAAGGTCAGGCGGATGGCGGCCGCGGCGGGTCCGAACCCGGCCGGGTGCCGGTCATGGACCCCGAATGGCGTACGCACCTGATCGACCACATCCAGAAAGCCGGGCAGATGCCATGTCTCTACTTCTTGTTCAGCCGGCGCGGTTGTGAGGAACGCGCGCGCGAGAGCATGGGGCGAGGGCTGTTGAGCGACGACGACAGAATGAAGGCGCACGCCCTCTTCGATTCGCTGGCCGTGAGGTTCGACATCGTAGGCGTCCAGCAGGCCGACGAGATGCGCGCGCTTGTGGGGCGCGGAATCGCTTACCATCACGCCGGGATCCTGCCGACGCTGAAGGAAGTCGTCGAGCGGCTGTTCACTTCCGGTTTCATCCGGCTCCTGTTCGCCACCGAGACATTCGCGCTC
>JAVHLO010000258.1:0-1599 GCA_031082105.1 Planctomycetota bacterium | reverse complement strand
AGTGAACATGCCCGCGCGGTCGGTCATCTTCGATTCCGTCAGCAAGTTCGACGGCGTTCGCCGGTCGTTCCTTAAGACAAGGGAATACCAGCAGATGGCGGGGCGCGCGGGCCGGCGCGGGATGGATGAGCACGGGTTCGTCTACGCGAACGTGGACTGGCCTTTCAACGGATACGATGACGTCGCCAGGATCATGACGGGCGAGGTAGAACCGATCAACAGCCAGTTCAACCTGTCCTACGCGACGCTGCTCAGCCTCTACTCCCGGCTCGGCGAGGAGACTCTCCGCGCGTGCGAGGAGAGCTTCGCCAATTTCGAGGCCGAGCGCGCGCGCGGCGGCAGGCGGTCCGGCCCGCACGAGCCGTACGGCCGGATGGTCGACCAGGTCAGGCGGCGTATCGGGCTGCTCAAGCGGTTGGGACACATAGACCGGGCCGGGGCGGTCACTGAGAAGGGCGAATTCGCGCGTAAGATCAACGGCTATGAGCTCCAGGCCGCGGAATCAATGTTCTCCGGCCTGCTCGGCGCCCTCGATTCGGATCTGCTGGCAGTCCATGCCGCCGCAATCGTCTTCGAGGCCCGGCGCGGAGAGTGGTACAGCAAACTCGACCGGCGGTTCCTGCGCAGGGTGAAGAACTCGACAAACTCGATCGTCGAACGCATCCGCGACCTCGAACGCAAGTCCGGCATCGCCATGCTGTCGAAAGAGGCCGATTTCCGGCTCTCAAGCGTGGTGCTCGCCTGGAAACACGGGGCTGCGCTCGATGAACTCGAAAAGCACACCAGCTCGGCCCAGGGCGACATCATACGCGGGCTTAGATTGACCCTGCAGCTCCTGAGACAGATCGAGACGGCAATGCCCGCGGAGAGGGGAGACGACAGGCTTCGCGCCAACCTCATCGAGGCGATGATGAACATCAAGCGCGACGAGGTCGATGCCGAACGGCAGCTTCGCGCGTAAGCCGGATTTCCTTGAATTCCCGGCGGATTCCGGATAGAATCCCTGTTTTGCCCGGATTCAGGAGCAGGCGATGATCGTTTGCGATCTCTGCAACAAGAACGTGGCAACCGTCCATCTGACCGAGATTGTCGACCACAACGTCAAGAAGGAACTCCACCTCTGCGACGCCTGCGCGAAGGACAAGGGGATAGCGGGCAAGCTCCACCAGTTCTCGCTGGCCGACATTGTCGGAGGACTCGTGGAACAACCGAACGAGAAGACCAGCGAGTTACTCGCGAACGCCAAGTGTCACAACTGCGGGCTCGTCTACAAGGAGTTCAAGGCCAAGACGCGCTTCGGCTGCGAGGAGGACTACGAGCTTCTGCGTGAGGCCGTGGTCCCGCTGCTCGAGAAGATACACGGCAGCACGCAATACATCGGGCGCGTGCCGCCGAACCTGACGGACCAGGCGGCGTTCGAGCGGCAGGTGCTCGAACTCGAGCGGCACCTCGAGAAAGCCGTCAAGGCGGAAGACTACGAAACGGCCGCCAGACTCCGCGACCGCATCAAGGAGATTGCGGAGAGGAAGTAGCCAGTATCCCGCATTGTTCACGAATCAGGGAAGGACATCGACAGACTGTCATTCCGAACTCGGTTTC
>JAVHLO010000257.1 GCA_031082105.1 Planctomycetota bacterium | reverse complement strand
CAATGCCGGCAATTCCTATCCCGTTGTTTGCGCGCGCGGCAATCACACCCGCGCAAGAAGTACCATGTCCGTTCTCATCTTGTGGTGTTTCATCGTCGTCGACGAAGTCCCAACCGGGTACGAACGCGCCCTGAAGGTCCTCGTGCTCCATATCAACGCCGGTGTCGAGAAGGGCGACAACTACGCCGGCTCCATCTGCGAATTCCCATGCACCTGCAACGTCCATCCTCTCGCAGTTCCACTGACCGGGGAAACGTGGGTCATTGGGCACTTGCCGGACGGCTCGACAAGCTTCAGCGCTGTATCCGCTCTCGTTGCCCGCGAAATCTACGGCAGTTACTACATAGTAGTATGTTACACCTTGAGTCAGCCCCCCGTCAACGAAACTCGGCGCGAAAGCCTGTTCAATGAGTCCGCTCACAGCGAGCGCATACGGTCCGCCGCTCACCTGCGAGCGATATGCCCTGTACCCGGCGATATCGTCCTCATCGTTTGGCAGCCAAGATACTACAAGCGATAGGTTGATGGGACCCAACGACACATCCAGGCCCATCGGCGGATTCGGAGGCGTGAGCTCTACGGTGACGCCGTCGCTGGAGGCGGCAGTCGAGAGTCCGGCACCGTTGGTCGCCCGTATCGTGACGTAGTATGTGGCTCCCGCCGTGAGCATCACATGACTCGTCGACGCGCTTGTCGCCATACCCACATCCTGGAACGGATGCACGTCGGTTGCGCCGGGACTTGTCCCGATCGCCCACTCGTACCCGGAGATGCCGCTCTCCGGGTCGCTGAAGCCCGACCAGTTGGCGGAGATGGTCGTTGTCGAGTTCTGGAAGTCTATATCGACGCCCGCTTGTGCGCCGTCATTCACGACGCCTGCGACCGGTGGAGTAGAGTCTGGGCCGGGCGTTGCGCTCGCGGGTTCGGAGAGGGCGCTACCGTTGCCGGTAGTGTCCACCGCCACAATCGCGAAGATGTATGTCTCGCCGTTCGTGAGGCCGGTCACGAGATACGATGGGGTCGGGGAAGGCGGCACAAGACCCGCATTGATCTTGGTCCCGGGGCTCGGACCCATGTAGACCTCGTACCCCGCGAGGTCGGGTTCCGAGTTCGCGTTCCAAGTGAGCATCACCTGCCCGTCGCCCGCAGTCGCGATGAGGCCGGTCGGGACAGTCGGCGGGGTGGTGTCCGAAGGTGCAGTCGGTACCGCTTGCACCATCGACGAGTAGCTGCTCTCGTTCCCCGAAGTATCCACGGCGGTGACGACAAAGTAGTACAAGACACCATTTGTCAGTCCGGTGACGGTGTACGTCGGATAGCCGGTACCCGGTACGAGCACTGGTACGACCAATGATGTGTTTGCCTTAATCCAAGGCAGTTCCGACGCGGGGTCCATGTAGTAGACGTTGTAGCCCGCCAAGTCGGTCTCGCTGTTCGGATACCAGACGAGCGTCACCTGCTGGTGGCCGGCAGCGGCGGTCAGACCTGTCGGCGCTGCGGGCGGAGTCGTGTCGCCTGATGTCGGCGTGGCAATCACGATTGCGGAGTATTCGCTCTCGTTACCTGCGGTGTCGACGGCGGTGACGACAAAGGAGTAGGTCACACCGTTCGTCAAATGCGTCACCGTGAATTGCGTCGTTGTGGGCGGAATCAGCGAGGTGTTCGCCAGAATCCAAGGGCTGGATGAGTAGTAGACATTGTATCCCGCGAGGTCCGGTTCGCTGTTCGGGAGCCAACCGACCTTGACGCGCTGGTTGGACGGCGTAGCGGCTATGCCGGTCGGCGGAAGCGGTGCCGTCGTGTCCGTTGTCGGCGTCGCAGACACTTGATCCGAATGCGCGCTTTCGTTGCCCGAAGTGTCCACCGCCGTCACAACGAACAGGTACGTGGTTCCGTTCTGCAGGTTCATCACCGTATACCACGGCGGAGCAACGGAGAGCGGGATGAGCACCGGATTCGCCTGAATCCACGGACTTGACGAGTAGTATACATTGTAGCCTGCGATATCCGGCTCCAGACTGTAGTTCCACGTGAGCGTCACCTTCTCATGACCGGGCATCACGACAAGCCCCGTCGGCGGCGCGGGCGGCGTCGTGTCCGGCGCGGGTATCGCGGAGACAGCAGCGGACTGGACGCTCTCGTTCCCGGCGGTGTCGACCGCCGTCACTATGAACGAATACGAGACTCCGTTCGTCAAGCCCGACACCACATACTGGAACGACGTAGCGGGAATCAGCGCGGCGTTCGCAAGCGTCCACGGACTCGCGGAGTAGTAGACGTTGTAGCCCGCCAGGTCGGGCTCAGTGTTGGGCTGCCATCTGACCGTCATCTGCTTGTCGCCGGGCGTCAGTACGATGCCAGTCGGCGAGGCGGGTGGCGTCGTGTCGCCTGTCGGTGTGGCATACGCGTCCTGCGAGTGTTGGCTCTCGTTGCCCGAGGTGTCGACTGCTGTCACTACGAACGCATACCCATGATTGTTCTCGAGCCCGATGACGACATAGTCAACCTGAGTCGCGCCGGGAATGGCGGGAACGATCGTTGGGTTCGCCTTGATCCAAGGCTGACCGGACTGATAGACGTAGTAGACGTTGTACCCCGCGAGATCGGACTCGGTGTTTGGCTGCCACCGGAGCCCAACCTGCTTGTTGCCAGGGACTGCGGTGAGTCCCGTCGGCGGCGCTGGCGGGGTCGTGTCGCCGCCGATGATGTGAATCTCTACGTGGCCGCTGATCTCGGGTTTGTCCTTCCACCATGCGTTGATCGTCAATAGCGTGCCTGCGGGCACCGTCGCGCTCAGGGTGCCCACGATCTTGCGCACGCCATTGTCCTTGTCCGTGAAATCGACGTCTCTCCAGTTGGGTCCGGAAACGATGTTGGGCGGATCCGTTTCCACACTTACAGTGCCCACGAATCCTGTCACGGTAACATCACTCGCGTCGCGCGCGCGGATGGTCAACTCGATCGACTGCCCCGGCTGCATCGTCGTGCTCGGCACGGTCAGCGCGAAACCCGCAATCTGGCCCGGCTGAGGCGCGGTCGTCACGTTGATCTGCACCGTCTGCTGAAGGGCCGGGTAGTCGCTCAAAGCGACCGTTATGTCGAGAATCCCGCCTGCGGGCTGCGCCAGGATCGTCCCCGTGTGCGCAACCCAACCGCTCTGGAACTGGAGCGTCGCGCCGTCCAGGCTCGACGCGCCCGGCGACGAAGTGCTTACCGTGCCCGTGCTGGCATAGCTGAAGACATTCGTCCCGTTCGAATCGCGCACTGAGGCGGTCAACGTCACCTGAGACCCGACCGGCACCGTCTGGGGATACGCCGAGAGGATCAGTGCCGCCGGCGGGCCGTAGATCGTCACCGGGCAGGCGCCCTGTACCGTCTCGTCCGTGGTAAGGGTGGCGGTGATCCCGAGCTCTCCCTTGTTGAGGGTCGGCAGCGACAGCGCATTGCCCGTCGTGGATTTCGTCCCACCCTCCGTCCCCTCGAATACTATCTCCCGCCCGTCGAAGTCCGTCGTCCCGGGCTCTGTCGTAGAGAGGCGCACGACGCCGGAGAAGTTCGGGCAGTCCCAGCCATAGTCGTCAACGGCCCTAACGTAGACCATGAACTCCTCGCCCACCGCGACCATCTTCAGTTCGAACTGTTTGGGGTCTGCAGACCCGATGGTGACAGCGAACCTGGCAGCCTCTCCCGGCGGGCGTCCTGCGTATCCGAATACGGTGAAGCGCGCCGGAGCCGCTTCCGCGCCCACGACGGTTGCCTGTACGTTGTTCCATCCTTGCACTGCGCCGGCTGTGAATGCGGGCGAGGTCGCGATCCCCGCCGTATCGGTCTCCACCACGGCAACTGCCTGCCCCCCGAACGACCCGATCACGTTGCTCGATACTCCAGCGCGGTATCCTTCGCAAGATGAGATCGGGACGATCTCGTACGGGTAGAACCTGATCGTCTTGCCGCCGATGAGCCAGGTTTCATCCCTTCCTTCCAGCACGAACGCGGCGTGATGGAACCTCGGTGTCTTCATCAGGTCGTGCGCGAGGCTGAATGTGCCCGTGGCGCAATCGAAGACCTCCACGGTTCCCGTGACCTCGAGCCCGTCCACAGTGGCCGACTTGATACCTCCCGCAAAGACAACAAGGCGGTCCTTGACCAGGGATGCCGTGTGCGCCATGCGCGGAACAAACATGCTCCCCGCCGCGGAAAATGTCCCGGTCGCCACGTCGTACAGCTCGCAGCTCGCGGTGACCGCGCCGTTTCCGCCGCCGGCGATGAGTATCTTGTTGTACATGGGCAGATATGTGGCAGTGTGTTGAGATCTGACAACGGACATCTGCCCTGCCACACTGAACGTGCTCAATGTGGGATCGAACAGTTCCACGGTCTTGTCGGGTGAGCCGCCGACCATCAATACTCGCTCCTGCCCACTCTGCGTTTTGAAAGACGTCGCAGTATGGCTGACCCGCGCGACGGCCATTGAGCCCACAGACTGGAATGTGTCGCTCTTCGGATCGTACACCTCAGCGCTCGCGACCGGAGCCACGTCGCTTCCACCTGCAATAAGGACTCTGCCGTCCAATAGGAGCGTGGCGGTGTGTCCCCACCGCGCGTGAACTGGTTGTCCGGCCATCCGGCTTGTTCTGGTCGTTGGATCGAAGATCTCCGCGCTCGACACCGTCTGGCCCGTGACCGGGTCAAGGCCGCCCACGATGAGCACCTGACCGGTCTGGAGCATCGTTGCCGTATGGTTGTACCGGGCGGCAAGCATCTGGCCGACAACTGTTGAGGTGAGCCGCACGGGATCCCATTCCTCTATCGTCCCCTCCACTTCCCCATTCACTCCTCCGAATATCAGTGCCGATTCCGACTTGCGCGCCACCATCGCGAACTCCGATCGTGCGAAGCGTAGCGCGTCCGCGTAGCCTCTGTAACTGATCGTCGAATTCACCGCCGAGAACTTCACCTGCGCGCCTGCGACCGGCACGCCCTTCGCATCGGTGACGCGCGCGACGAACGGCTCTGGGGAGTCCGTGCCGACCGGGGCATACTGCTGCTGACCGGACACGGCGTTGATCGTCGTCGCCAATCCCGGCTGGTAGTAAGTCACTGTGTAGGTCGCCGTGCCAGTGATGCTCGGGTCGCCGACGGCTGTCGCCACTACCGTGATGACGCCGCCGATCGGCACCTTCAGGAACGTGCCTACGACACTGATGCTCCCCCTGTCTGCTGCGCCAATCGTACACGTACGGTTGTCGAATGCGGGAATGCAGCCGGGTTCTGACGTCGTGAGGACGAAGTCACCGGTCCAACTGGAGACAGTCTGCCCTTCCGTATCCTCGGCGGACACGCCGACCGCGAGCGTATGGCCTACTTCGAATTGACCCGATGCAGGCTCCATTCCGAATTGCGCGATCTGCGTGATCGGTCCGAGGACCGACATCTGCCACGTGCCTGCGATCGCGGGGTTGTTCTTGTCCTGAACCGTGATGGTCAACTG
>JAVHLO010000256.1 GCA_031082105.1 Planctomycetota bacterium | reverse complement strand
CAACGCCTTACGGCGTCACTACGAACTCGAGCAGCATGTCGCCGCGTTCGTAAATGGTGCGGGCCAGGCCATTTTTCGCAGCTTCCTCCGAATCCCCGACACAACGGTTGTTCGACACGAGGAAGCCACGGATTTCCTGGCGCAGCGTAGCCGCAGCCAAATCAAACGCAAAGCACGCAAAGAGCGCAAAGCGAAAAGAACCTGGACCTACAATTGACTCTCGCGCTTTGCGTTCTTTGCGGTGAAAAACATCTTGTCAAACAAGACAAAGTTCTGTCGGATTGTAGTACAGGGGACAGGACACAGGACACGGGTTGTGGCGCCTCAGAGCAAACGCCGGGGAGAGTTGTTCGTTTAACCTGACGGTTATCCAGGAGAAATACCGCGTGACGAGCGACGATCTCAAAGACGATGCGGAACTTCTTCGGCGCTGCGCAGCCGGCGACGAGACGGCCTACGCCGAGCTCATCGCCAGGTTCGAGCGACCGCTGATCGGCTACATATGCAGGCTCACAGGGAACAGCTCTGCCGCAGAGGACATATTCCAGGAGGTGTTCCTCCGCGTCACGTGCAGCGTCGGCCGCTTCTCGCCCCGCTGCAGGGTATCTACGTGGCTCTACACGATCGCCCACAACCTGTGCGTGGATTTTCTGCGCAAGGCGAGCAGGGCGAAGTGTGTGTCGATGACGGCCGCGGAAGGATCGGCGGGACGCGGAGAGAAAGGCGGGGCCGTGCGCGAAATCGCGGACCTGCGTTTTGACGCCGCGCACACGGTCGAGAAGGCAGAGGAGGCCAGGCGCCTCCGCGCATGCCTGCTCGAACTGGCCGAGCCAAAGCGTGAGGCGCTCATCCTGCGGGTGTTCGAGGGACTGCCCTACGAAGAGATGGCCGCAATCACAGGCGCGCGCGTCGGCACCCTGAAGTTCCGGGTACATGAGGCGGTTCGCGAGCTCGCGATGAAACTGAACAGGCCTGAGAATAAATCGGAAGGCGGCAAGGTCGTCGCCTGCTGACTTGAGTTGTTCATGGTTCGGGAGCGCCCCGACGCGTCGGGGCTGGCTTCTGATGAGCGTGGGCTGGGAAACCGGCGCTCCAGGATCATGAACGGTGTGGGCCAGACAGTCGGAGATTGTAACATGAAATGCGGAGACGTCATCCGCAATCTGCCGCGTCTCTTCCTGAAAGAGCTCAGCGCGCAGGAGAGCAGCCGGCTGGCGGAACACGTCGAGAATTGTCCATCGTGCGCCCGGGAACACGAGGCCGTCAAGCGGGCGATGGCAATGATTCGAGACGACGAGGGTGCGGCCCCGAACGGGGTGCGGCGCGAACGCGTTCTCGCAGCCGTCAGGGCGGAAGTGGATCGACACGCGGCCGCGGCTGCTTCAGGCGCGGGCGTGCTCGCCCGGCTCCGGTCGTTCTTCTGGAGGCGGTTCTCCACCGAGGCGAGGTCAATGGGCTGGCCGAGCTGGCGTGTCCCCGCATTCGCGGCGGCGTTCGGGTTGGTCATGCTTGGTGTACTGGCCTTCTCGCTGTCGGCCGGCGGGCGCTTCCGCGCGAAAGATGAAGATCCGGTCGCGACCGTGTCCATCGCGGAAGGACACGTGGAGGTGCAGAAGAACGCCACGACGGCCTGGGTGCCCGTCAGGTCAGGCCAGCAGTTGAATCCGGGCGACAGGGTTTCCACGCGCGAGGGGTCCTATGCCATGGTTCGGCTCGGAGATGGACTCGTCGTCGAAATGAACTCTGCCACGAGAATACAAATCGGCCCGAGGAGCGGCGCGGGTCAGCCCGCGGTGCTGAATTTCTACCGCGGCAACGCGTGGTTCGAGGTCCGCCCGGGAGAAGACCGGGAAGGGCTGCTCATCTACGCGCCGGGTGGAGTCGTCAAGGCTGCAAACGCAAGATTTGAGCTGAGCTACTGAGGATTGCTGTGATGAAGACGAACGTCGTATTCGCAATCGTCGCCTGCCTCGTCTCCGGCATGGCGGGTATGTTCCTCGGCGGTCTCGGGGTCGCGCAGACTCGCGCGGGAGAGCCGACCGCGGAAACGATCGAGGGCGATGCGGAAACGGTGGTCAAGGACCTTTCCGACCGGACTGGCGTTCGGATCGGATTCAAGGCGAACACGCTGGCGGGCCGGCGGCTTCGCGTCGAGTACACAAAGGACTCGGTCGGCCGCACGCTCCATTCGCTGGCGATGGCGTTGGAAGCGGATAGCTTCGCGCTGTTGCAGAGGGGCGACGGCATGGAGATCGAAAAGTTCCGTGTCGCGACCACCGAGAAAGATGTGCTTGTCGTGGGCGTCGCGGAGGGTCAGGTCGAGGTCGCAGGCGGATCCGCCGTCGTCCTGAGGGGCGGGGAGGGTATGCGGGTGTACGGAGACGGCATCCTTTCGGAACTGTTCAATCTCGCGCCGGACGGGATCGCTCCCTGGCGCAAGGACCCCGCCCGCCACACTGCGCCGACCGGGCTCGTCGCGACGTTGACGACGCCGGTCCAGATACGGCTTGTGGGTGCGACGAGCGACGGGAATCTGCCGATAATTGAGTGTGGGATCGAAGAGACCCGGAAGATACTCCTTCTGGGCGCGAAAGAGGTGCGTGCGCAGGTCCTCGAGGTCACACCACGGAATATCGTGGTCGACAGGGAAAGCGGCGAGATGGAGATCGCGCTGCGTGTGAGATTCGATGTCAAGTAGGCCGGCGCCGCAGAGCTGCAAGCAGGGAACGGAAGAACAAAAAGACCTGCTTGAGTGTCGTGCCGAACTTGTTTTCCGCCTATAGCGGATCCGCCCGGGGCGGACGGCATCTCCTCCGCCCTTGGACAAGGAGCTTCTGTCACGCCGAAGTCAGGATCCGCCGGGAGCGGAGAACGAGTTCAGAGTGATAAAGCGGGCGTTTTTCGGCGGAATCGGAATCCTCGGGTGATTCTTACAATGGCCTCCATGACGCATTGTTCCGGCATCAAGCGAAGACTCACCAGACAGGTCGCCATCGGCCCCGTCAAGGTCGGCGGCGGCGCGCCGATCTCGGTACAGTCCATGATCAAGGCGAGGCCTGAAGACAGGCGCGAGACTGCGAGGCAGATACGCGACCTGGAGGCGGTCGGCTGCGATATCGTCCGGATCGCTGTGCCGAACATGGATGCGGTCAGGACGCTGGCGGCCGTCAGGAAGAAAGCGCGCATCCCGCTGGAGGCGGACATCCATTTCTCGCCGCAGCTCGCCCTGGCGTCCATTGCGGCGGGGGCGGATGCGATCAGGTTGAATCCGGGAAACATGTCCGATCAGGTGCGTATCGCGGAGATTTGTCGGAGATGCCGTGCGCGCAGAATCCCGATCAGGGTCGGCATGAACTCGGGCTCGGCCGTTCCACGCAAGGGAGGCGTCCCCGTGAAACGCGCGAGAAACGCGGATACCGCGGCAATGATGGTCCGACAGGCGCTTGCTTTCTGTAAAATGCTTGAAAACTGCGGCTTCCATGCTATAATGATGAGCTTGAAAGCAGCGGACGTGTTGTCGACGGTCCGGGCCTACAGGATGGCCGCGGAGCGGTGCGACTACCCGTTCCACCTGGGCGTCACGGCCACGGGTATTCCGCCCGACGCCGTCGTGAAGTCCGCGCTGGGGATCGGTTCGCTGCTCCTTGCTGGGATCGGGGACACGATTCGTGTGTCCCTGACCGCCCCGCCGATCGACGAGATCAAGGTGGCCCGTTCCATCCTGCGCGCCGTCGGTGTCAGGGTACCGGGCGTCGAGGTGCTCGCGTGCCCGACCTGCGGTCGTACGGAGTTTGATGTGGCCGGGGTCGCGCGCGAGGTCGAGAACAGACTCCGCGGAGTGAAGCGGCCTGTCCGCGTGGCCGTGATGGGCTGTATCGTGAACGGCCCGGGCGAAGCCGCGGAATGCGATGTCGGCGTCGCCGGTGGAAAGGGCGAATCGGTGCTGTTCAAAAAGGGCAAAGTAGTGAAGCGACTTCGCCCGGACGCGATCGTGAACACGCTCGTGCGCGAAGTCAGGATTCTCTGTGGAGACGATTGAGCGCGGGCAACCGTTCACTTTGCGCTCTTTGCGTGCTTTGCGGTTGATTTGGTTGCGGCTACGCTGCGCCAGTATCCCTGTGTCCGTCCTACTTTTTCCCCCGGACCAGCCCCAGGAACTCGCGTTCGTCCATGATGCGCAATCCGAGCTCCCTGGCCTTCTGTAGTTTCGAGCCGGGCTCGGCGCCGACGACGACACGCGTGACTTTCCGGCCGGCCGAGGACGCGATCTTTCCGCCTTTCGACTCGACGAGCCGCTTCGCCTCGTCCCGGGACATGCTTTCGAGCTCGCCCGTGAAGAGGAAGACCTCGCCGGCGAGCGGACCGGGCTCGTCCTGGACGCCCGTCGCGCCGGGCGGCTCCGGCCTCACGCCTGCTTCGATGAGACGTTTCACGACACGGTTGTTGTTCGGGCTGGAGAAGAAATCGCGAACGCTCTGCGCCACGCGCGGCCCGACGTCCTCGATGTTCTGAAGCTCCTCCAGCGACGCCGACGCCAGCCTGGCTACATCGCCGAAATGGTCGGCCAGCCCGCGCGCAAGCGTCTCGCCGACATGGCGAATTCCGAGCGCGAAGATGAACCTCGCGAGCGGGGTCTTCTTCGAGTTCTCGATAGCTTTGATCAGGTTCTCGGCGGACTTCATGCCCATCCGTTCCTGAGCTGCGAGCTCGTCCGGCTTGAGGAAGTACAGATCCGACGGGTCGCGCACCACGCTCTTGTCCACGAGTTGGTCGACGAGCTTCTCGCCGAGCCCGTCGATGTTCATGGCATCCCTGCGCGCGAAATGGACGATCGTTCCCTTGACCTGCGCCGGGCAGCCGATATCCGGGCACCTGTAGATGACCTCTTCAGCGGGGAGGACGAGTTCCGCTCCGCACTCGGGGCATTGAGCGGGCATCCTGAACCGGCGTTCTTTGCCGGACCGTCGCGCGGTGATCGGTTTCACGATCTCGGGGATGACATCACCGGCCCGCGACACGACGACCCAATCGCCCAGGCGGATGTCCTTTCGCTCGATCTCGGCCTGGTTGTGGAGCGTCGCGCGCGACACCGTGACGCCTCCGACGTTGACCGGTTTGAGGACTGCAACGGGCGTGATGGCTCCGGTCCGGCCGACCTGGACCACGATGTCTTCAAGTTGCGTCGTCTCCTCGCGGGGCGGGAACTTGTACGCAACGGCCCAGCGAGGACTTCGTGCGCGCGAGCCGGCCTCGTTCTGCACGGAGATCCTGTTCGCCTTGACGACGATTCCATCGATCTCGAACGGGAAATCGTCCCGCTTCGAAAGAACCTGCTCGTAGCGCGCCTGCACGGCTTCGATACCGGAACACGCATGGAGGAGCGGCGCGGTCGTGCGCAGTCCCCATTCCTTGAGCTGCTCCATTGCTGCCGTGTGAGTATCGAACCCCAGCCCCTGCGGCGCGCCGAGGCTGTGTATCATGAGAGTCAACGGTCTCGACGC
>JAVHLO010000255.1 GCA_031082105.1 Planctomycetota bacterium | reverse complement strand
GCGGCGCGGAGGGTAGTGTGCCACTGCCCGCGCGCGCGGGCGACGCCTCTGCGGCGCGGGTGGGCCGACCGTGCAGCTTCACGCCGCTCCGGACCTCCTCGCCCAGCGCGTCCGGCAGGATGATATCTTCGGAAAGCGCGACGGCGCGGCGCATCTCGTTCTCGAGCTCGCGCACGTTGCCCGGCCAGTCGTACTCGAGCAGGTTGCGCATCGCCTCGCGCGAAATCTTCTTCGGCGGCTGGTCCGCCTCGTGTGCGATGTTGTGAAGAAACCGTTCCACCAGCAGCGGGATATCCTCTTTCCGCTCGCGAAGCGGCGGGAGGACTATCCGCACGACATTGATCCTGTAGAACAAGTCCTCGCGGAACTGCCCACGCGCGACCAGTTCGCGCAGATTCTGGTTGCTGGCGGATACTATTCTCACGTCGACCTTGATCGTATTCTTGCCGCCGACGGGCCGGATTTCGCCCTCCTGGATGGCGCGAAGCAGCTTCTTCTGCATCTCAAGGCTCATGTTGCCGATCTCGTCGAGGAAGAGTGTGCCCTGGTGGGCCATCTCGAAGAGCCCCTTGCGGTCCTGATTCGCACCGGTGAACGAGCCGCGCTTGTGGCCGAAGAGCTCGCTTTCGAGCAGGGTCTCGCTGATCGCCGCGCAGTTCTCCGAGACGAACCGGTACTTGCCGCGCGGGCCGTTGAAATGGAGAGCGCGCGCGATAAGTTCCTTGCCGGTCCCGCTCTCGCCCTCGATGATGACCGGGAAATCGGAGGCCGTGATCCGATCGAGAGTCCTGAACACGTTCTGGAGCGCGGCGCTCTGGCCGACGATGTTCGCGTAACTGTACTTCGTGACGAGCGCCTCGCGCTTCTCCTTCAGTTCCGCCTCCTTTTCGGCGATCTCCTCGGACTGCAGTTCGACCTTCTTCTCGAGCCGGTCCTTGGCGATCCGGAGCTCCTCTTTCTGGCGTATGTTCTCGGCGAGCAGCCGCGCGTTCTCGATCGCGATCGCGGCGTGGTCGCCGAGCGTCGTGAGAACGTCGAGCTCGACCTCGGTGAAGATCGCCTCTTCGAACGGATTATCGAGGTAGATGCAGCCGGTCACGCGCCCCTTGCTCTTGAACGGCGCGCAGAGCACAGAGCGAAGCTTGAGGTCGGAGACGCTCACAAACGAAGAGAGCCGCTCGTCCTCCTGCGCGTTCGCGGTGACGATCGGCACGCTGGTCTTGACGACCTCGTCCGCGATCGAGCGGCTTATTTCGTAAGCGGGGTTCTTGACGGGCTCGCCGCCGAAGTTCCTGGCGACCTTGAAGTTGAACGACCCGCCCTCCGCGAGGATCAGAAAACCGCGTTCCGCGCCGGTGATGCCGACAGCGGCGTCCATTATCGTGTCAAGCAGGCGCGGCAAGTCGTGTTCGGAATTGAGCGCCTGCGATATCTCCTGCAGCTTCTTGTACTTGTCGCGCGCCATGAGGAGCGACGCGCTGCGCACATCGCCGGTCTTCTCGATGAAATACTCATCGAGCAGGTCGGCGATGGTATCGAGCGCGGTCATCGCATCGGTGCTGCGTATTGCCTCGTCGATGAGCGCGCCGAGTCGATCCTCGATGGTCGGCTGCTCCTTCGCCTGGGGAGTCGTGGGTGTCGGGTGCAGCACGCGCCGCGGCCGGAACGGGTAGCTACGGCGCCGGCGGATCGCGAGCGGGCGCGGCCGCGCGGCGGGTTCCGGCGTGAAGAAACCGCGCGGGTCGACGCGGTCGGAGGGCTCGCGCTCGACGTAGATGGCGGTCGAGCCGATCTCGATCTTGTCGCCATGGCGGAGCAACTGCTGGTTGACCTTTGCGCCGTTGATGAGCGTCCCGTTCTGGCTTTCGAGGTCGATGAGCTTGTAGCCGCCGCGCTCAGCGCGCTCGATCCGGCAATGCTCGCGCGACGCCTTGATATCGAGGATCTGGATGGTGTTCGCCGCGCCGCGGCCGATGGTGGTGAGGTCGTCCGCGATACTGTGCGTCCGCGTCTGACCGGGCTCAACTATACGAAGAAGGGGCATACGCTACCGGCGCCGACTACGAGAGACTCTCCTGAGCAAGGCACGTTTGGCATATTATTCCATGGAACCGCTGGAAATTCAAGGATTGGATGGCTTCCTGAGACGGCCTGATGCACAAACATCTTGACTTCTTCTTCTTCTTCTTATATAATAGCATCCTCCAATACGTGCAAGATTGCGTCAGACCGTGTAGGCAGCAGTTTCTGGTCTCGTTTTTGGAGGATCGCGACATGGTCCGTTCTTCTACATTTTGGCGCGCGGCCATTGCGTGTCTCGGAGTGGCAGCTTGGATTGTCCTTGCGAGGCATGGATTCTGCCAGGAGCCGGGACAACCTCCAGGGCCTGGTCAACAGTCTATGAGGAAGGCAGAGTACTGGTTCCATAACGGCAGGAAGGCTGGAAGAGACGACGTGGGCATGATATGCGTACAAGTCGTCGACTCGGACAAGAAACCCAAGGACAACCCGCAGGCACTGGAGAAGTTGACTGTCAAGGGGCCGCCTCAAGCCCCATATTCTGTGGAGCAACTGACGGGCAGCGATATCTTTGACATGGCAGGAGCGCCTCTTGCGGGAAACATACCGGATACGGGGGAAGTCACATTCATCTGTACCGCAAAGGACGCCAATGGGAACAAGAAAGAGAAAGTGAAGGGCGTCGCTTTGGGTCCGGTGAAGATTGTAGTTGAGATTCCAGGAGAAGATCCGTTTGTCCGGACGGCGACCGCGTTCGCGGTTTTTGCAATCTACTCAGACCGCGACACGTGGGACAAGCCCTTCTTTGATGCATACGCGCATGCGTTTGCGCCGCCTAGTCCTGACGAAAGGGTCGTTCTCGGCGGTCTCGCTTGGCAGAACGCGCATCTTCGCGTTGCTCCGCAAAACGCCGCACAGTACGTGGGATCGATAAAAGTGCCGACGACATATCGGTACAAAGCGGATATTGATGTCAAGTACAGCCTGCACGTCTACTCCTATGACGGGCGTGTGAAGGTCAAGCCCGTTATCTTCCCAGGCAGCGACTTGCCGGGCTTTGCGGAGGCCACTTGGGAGCCGGACGCGAGAGAGGAAGCGGGCATGGAGATCAAATGGCACGGGCTTGTGCCGCGCATCAAGCTCGCCAAGCTGCCAATCAAGATTGCGTTGAAAGATTGGCGACCGATGTATGGCGCACAGAAGACGGTTGGTCCCGTGCTATTCAACATCGAATCGATGAACGATATCGGATTCGTGCTGAGGGCAGAGGCCTATGCTTCCGGATCGGCCGGGCCCGACCAGGAGCAGAACGGCGCTACGACGTGGATAGCGCCTACTATCAGAACACTGGAGCTTTGCCTTGATCCCGATTTTCCATTCTAGGCGCGGGTCTGCAAGGTTGCCCACGACGCGGGCGGTGGTGCTAGGGATCACAGCTCTCGGCGCCGCGATCTTGGTTTTCTCTTGGCTTGCGGATTCCCGGCCCGCGAGCCCTCCGGTCCGTTCGTCTCGTGGCAAGGCTGCTCATCTACCTTCTTCGTCCGGCTCGGTGCAGATGCGTGATGTGTCGCAAACAGGACCCCGTAGACGAAGTTTGGACGCGGAAGGCCGGAACGGCCCTGTTTTGTCGCCCCTGCCTTCCGGTGAAGACGGTGGGGAAGCGCAGGGACCATGCCTTCTCTGGAAAGAAATGCTAGAACTGGCCCACGCCAAGTCGACCGAAGAATTGCTTGCTGTCGTCCTTGAACGCTGCAAGCCGCCTCTCGACGCGGAGGCCGAGACTTCATGGAAGGCTTCGTGGGCGTTGCTCCTCCAGGCAGAAGAGAGTCCAGCCGAAGTGTGTGCGCTTCTTCGGGCGACGCTTCTCGGACTCTGTGAGAAAGGAACCGTGTCAGCCCGGCTCCTTTCGATACTCGGATGGTGTCAGCATGCGGAAGCCGCCGGCGTCCTCTTTGATCTCCTTCGCTCTGGTTGGAGCATGGATCGTCAGAGTCTGCTAGCGGCGTTGCTCAAGAGCGGCAGAGGATGCGACATCAATCTTGAGCTTCAGTTGCGAGAAATTGAGAAGCTTGCCGACAAAGACCGGACGTTTTTCGTCATTCGACCGCCTGGACCTTCCGATAGCCGCTATACGCCGTTCCGACCCGATGTGTGTCGGTATCTGGCAGATTTCTTCGCCTCCGGGGCAGAAGGGTGGAACCTGCAAGACAGAAAGTCATTGGGGTATGCATTGGGAAACGTGGTTTACAATTGGATGGACCATGAGCAATGGCGACGGCAGCAGGGGCAGCAGGTCGAACGGCCCGAATACATTGGGTTGATACCTCAGTTGCTCATGAAGCGTATCGGTTTTGCCCAACAAGCGGAAGAACGACTTTGCCTACTGCATGCCCTTTCGCAGTGTGAGGCAGTAGAACCCGACATTTGGAGAACCATGATCCATCATGCGCAAAACGAGCCGGACGAACGCACCCGGTTGGAATGCCTTCCCTATTGCTATCCTTTCAGGGATAGACCAGAAGTGAGGGAGACGCTACTGGCGATCGGCAGATATGATGAGTCTCTGTTCCTTCGGTCCGCGGCGCTACAGAGCCTCCCGGCCGAGGGCGAGTATCTGCACTGGAAGATGAGTCTGGCGCTCCAGGAATTCGAGAAGGCACAGGGGAGAGACTATGCGACGGACACGCAGGCAAGGATCAACAGCATCCGCGTCTTGGAAACATGCGGATTGCCGGGCGTTGCCCCACTTGAGCGCATTGCTCACGACGATCCGGACGGATACGTTCGAGACGAGGCTGTCAAGGCCGTGAACCGGGTCAAAGCGAAGTGTGCAAGAGAGGCTGAAGAAGCCCGGAAGCGCGCAGAAACTGATAGGTTCTGGGAGGATATCCGGCAGGGCAGGATGCCGCATGTCCCCGAGAATGACCCTGACTGACGCCAAGTGTGAACGACAAATCGGACCCCCGCGTTCCCTCTGTCGGTCCTTGGAAAACACTCGTCTCGCCAATGAGCCCCTTCGTATCTGGGACCCGTCAAAGTGCCAAGTCCCAATCGGGAGTCGGCTTCACAAGTCTCAGACAGGCAATCTGGACCAAAGGCAGGGTTTTCGCGAGTAGTTCGCCGGGGCGCATGGCGTTGGAGGACGCCGTTTGTTGACATACGAATGCATGCCCGGTAGAATGGCGTCGACTTGAACACAAAGGTTGAGAGATGAGATGGGCTTGTCCGGAGCGCGCCGGTTCAGCAAAGCCGATTTGGCGCGGGAGTGCTTCGTCTTGATCACCTACGTCGGTTCAGTCATCCGCCCGCCTTCGGAGGCGGACAGCCTCATCCTGCAGGCGACCATCGGCTGCTCGCACAACCGGTGCGCCTTCTGCGTGACCTACCTCGACAAGAAGTTCTCCGTCAAGCCGTTCGACCAGCTCGCGCGCGAGATCGATTGGGCGGGGAAGAAGATGCCGTACACGCGCCGGGTCTTCCTCGCGGACGGCGACGCGATGGTCCTGTCCACGAAGAAGCTCGAAC
>JAVHLO010000254.1:2341-5546 GCA_031082105.1 Planctomycetota bacterium | reverse complement strand
CAACCCCCTAAATCCCCCTTTTTGCTAAGGGGGACTCATCAAGACAATCGCTGGAGCGTCAAGGCCGCAGCAGCGACTTGTCGAGGACAGAATACACCGATTCCGCGCACAATGCAATACTTTTCGCTTGACTCCCGCCGGGCGCGTGGTATATTGTCCCTGGCGAGGCGGGTGGGAACGCCTGCGAGAACTTCCGCCTTGGTGCGCCGCTCATCCCGAAGGCACGGACGGACAATGTCGGTTTACGGATCTCGGATCGCCGTTTTTGGATTGCGCATTCTGGTTTTGGATTCTGCTATGAAGCATGTCACACTCGTCCCAGTCCTGCTCTGCGCCCTGCTCATCTGCCCGGCCCGGATGTGCGGCGAGACCGGCGATTCCGTCACGGTCATCGACCTTGAAGGAACGGTCAACCGAATCGATACGTTCGACATCGATCGCGACGGGAAGCACGAAGTGGTCGTCCAGACAGGCGCGGAACTGGTCGCGATGTCTCTCGCGGACACGTCGGCCGGCTCGAAACCGAAGGTCGTCGGTCGCACAGTGTTGAAGCCCGACGTGTTCCTGTACGATGTCGTCGACCTGACGGGCAAGGGGCGATGCGAGATCCTCGCCGTCACGTCGGAGAGCGCGATTGTGCTCCCCTTCATATCCCCCGGTTCGGCCCCGGAAGAGGGCAGCGCAGTCCTTGCGAAGCTGGAGTCCCCGCCCTTCACGGGGACGCTCTCGAAAGGCGCGGTGCCGATCCGAAGCCGGCTGGCCGCAGACATCGATGGCGACGGCATCCCCGAGTTGATTCTGCCCCATTGTGACGGATGGCGGATCTTCCGGCGCGATTCGGACGACAAATACACGGCGGGCGGTGTGCTCTCAGTCAGACCAGCGAGCGTGATGAGCGTCGGGTGGGGGCTTCATGGAGAAATATACTGCCGGTCGACCTTGCCGACCCTGTTCGACGGCGATTTCAACGGCGACCGAAGGCGGGACTTCGCCGCGATATCGGCGGGTCAACTCCTGGTCTTCGCGCAAGGGGCGGGCGGGTCGTTCGCCTCAGAACCTTCACAGGAGATCGCGCTTTCGCCGTTGAAGTCGACCGCCGACGCCGAGAAGGCGGGCTGGATCTTCGGGCCGGCTGCGGCGCCGTTCGTTTCGGACCTCACTGGCGACGGGCTTGACGACATTGTGATCGTCTTTCCGTACGACGGGTCGGTTGCCGTTCACATCGGCCGCGAGGACGCAACATTCAACGCCACACCGGACCATCTCCTTCGGGTCGACGGCTGGATCGCTCGCGCGTGGTTGCACTGTCCGGCCCGCGATACGGCGTCGGCGAATACGGCGCAGGTGTCGACGCTGTTGATCGGCGTTTCGCCGAAGCTCGGTTTCTGGACCGGCGTCCAGGTGGCGGCGGACAAACAGGTTGCGGTGCGGCTCGAATCGCATGCGATCGGTAAGGGCGTCGCGTTCTCCGACGTCGCGTGGCAGAGGTCGATCCTGGTGGGAGTAGAGATGTCGGTCGTCCATTGGATCAAGGAGATCAAGCTCGCCGCCGCGGTGGGCGTCGATGCGGACTTCGATGGCGACGCGATTTCGGACCTGCTCGTGAAGTCCGCGGCGGACGAGTTCGAGCTGTTCAAGGGGAATGGAAACGGCGGATATTCCGAAGAGCCCGTCCGCAGGCTGCCCACGGGCGCGTTGAAAGGCATGGTCTTCTCGAAAGAGAACCGGCCGCACATCGCGGACCTCGACGGCGACGGCCGCGCGGAGGCCGTCCTGCTCGCCACCGAGCCTCGCAAGAACAGGAGCGCGTTGTGCGTGGTGCGGTTCGGGGAGTAAGGCCGGAGCCGTTGAGTCTCGGAATTGCCACAGAGACACGGAGGCACAGAGAGGGCGTCTTCAGGTGCTTGCTTGCTTTCTCGACAACCACTCGGCATTCCGGCATTGAAGGAATGGCAGACGTCAAGCTCTGGAAAGGCACATATTCAAAGCGTCAACAGGCGGCGCTTGAATGACGTTCGCTTGAACACAAGCAGTCTGCGCGACCCACAATTGACGGCCACCTGACTACCCGGGCGCGCCGCCCCTACTTCTGCTGCCGCCCTCGTCGGCTCGCCTGCTCGGCCGACATACAATTGTAGGTAATGACATGCCCTTGCGGTAGCGGCACTGTTCCGCGGCCGCGGCGCCGATCCGAGCCGCGCGCGCACGCAAGCGGCTACGGTGCTGATGTCACCGCTTCACCACGAAGACGTTCAGCGCGCTACCGGTCTGGTATACCAGCTCCGCGCGCCCGTCGGAATCGATGTCGAGCACGCGGAGCATCCCGCCCTTCTCCACCTCCCGCTCGAACATCGGTTTCTTGTCGAATGCCATCGTGTTCGGCTTCGACCCGCGCTTCCCATGGCGCGCGTACAGCAGCGTCTTGCCGTCCTTCTCGCGAAGGCCGACGCGGTCCGAAATCCTGTCGCCGTCGACGTCGCCGTTGAACTGCGCCAGCAACTTCCACAGCGAACCGTCCTCCGCCGCGATCCGCTCCTGCCCCAGGTAGCCCGGCGACACGGTGAATCCGCCGGCCCGCTTGTCGAAGAGGTGGATCGCATAGTCGACCTGCGTCTGTTTCGAGACGTATTTCATCATCGCCGTAGTGAAGTCCGTCTTCACCGAGGTCATGAGCAGGTCGGCGCATCCGTCGCCGTTGAAATCGCCCACCCAACTCCCGACGAGCATCCCCTTGAGGTTGATGATGCTGTTGGGGGTATCCGGGAAACCGTCGCGCCCGCGATTCAGAAACAACAGCGCCGAGCTCGTCATGTTCTCAAGCTCCGCGAGCGAACCTTCGGCAACGAACGAGACCACGTCCGCGCGGGAATCGGCGTTCACGTCGCACACCCATAGTGCGACGTTCACCACACGGCCCGCGCCCTCCTGCGACCTGTGAAGGTCCGCCTTGAGCGTCAACGAAGGCTCCGCCCGCAGCACACCCTTCTCTTCCTGAAGAAACACCAGCAGCCTGCGGTCTGAAATGAGGAAGATGTCCTTCAGCCCGTTCCCGTCGAAGTCCGCGACGCTCGGCAAGGGCAGGATGCGTTCGAACGAGATCTCCACAGCGCCCGAACTCGCCACCCGATTCGTCGCGGGCACATCGAGCCGGGATGCGCGCGCGGAGTATTCGCCGGGGGGGCCCTGGAAGCGGACTTCGTAGCCG
>JAVHLO010000254.1:0-2331 GCA_031082105.1 Planctomycetota bacterium | reverse complement strand
CCTCGGTCGCGCCGGGAAGGATCGTCGGGTCGGTGTCGTCGCAATCGCCCGCGCACGGGGAGAGGCCGTCGCCGTCGCCGTCGATGTCCTCAGGCCAGAGCCACGCGAACGGCTCGCTCCCCGCCCCGCCCCAGCGGGGAAAGAAAAGATCGACTTCGGCCACGCGGCGGACCTCCGTCTGCCCCTGTGCACTCCCCGCGAGCATCAGCCCAGCGCCACTCTTGTAGAGCACGAGCAGTTCGTCGCCGGGATCGGCGCCGTAGTCAGCGAGCGAATAGGCGATAGCGTCCGGAGGCAAGGCAAACACGCACAATGGGCCCTTCGAGAACCTGCCGCCACCCTCGGACCTGAAGACGGCTGCCTTCGACGCACACGCGGCTCCGGTTCGGGCGCCGTTTGTGGCTTCACTCTTTTCATCGCCCGGTTCGGCCGCGCACCGGTAGAAGACGACAAGGTCCTTGCGCCCATCGCCGTCCATGTCGCCGTTGAGCACGTTCCAGACCGGTCCGTCAACCTCGAGCCTGGAAGAGACGATCTCCATCCCGGGCTGGTCCTGTGCGGCGGCCGGGGAAGCGGCCGCAAGAAGTACGGCCACTGCAATGGCTGCACTCAGGGCGCAGACTATTCGAGTCCGCATCAGACTGTTCGTCGTGAGCTTCGTACAGAGGATCACGGCAGGACTTGACACAAAGAGGCACAAAAAACACAACATGACAGGGAAAGGCACACTGTTCCCGGACGACTGGATTCCCGCTTGCGCGGGAATGACGGTTCCTTGCTCTTCAGCGTCACCTGGATTCCCGCTTGCGCGGGGAATGACAGTCCCGGGCCGCGTGGCGATCCTGAACCATCGTGGGCGTCCCACCGAACGGAGCCCGGCAGTTCGTAGTAGCGACTTCAGTCGCTCGAATGACCAGCGACTGAAGTCGCCACTGCAGACCTTCGGCGTGCTATTTGAGCGGGGCGAGCATCGCCTCGACGGGCGCCCTGTCCAGCAGATAGACGACCGCATCGGGCCCGTCGACGTATGCCGGATACGCGCCGAAGTCGGTTTTCGGGCCGACGACCAGCTTGCGTGTCTTCTTTTCGTTCCCCGGCGGGTCCGTCCTGAGCGTCGCCTCCGCTGTGAGGATCGGCTCCTCGAACTTGTACGGACTCGGCAAGATGACCCGCGCGGCGGCGATGTCGATCGCCTTCAAGTCCCTGAACGCGTTTGCGGCCTCGGCGATCCCCTTCGGTTCCGCGGAAAGGTTCTTCGATTCCGCCACTCGCCATCTCAGGTTATCGTCGCAAGCGACCCGTAACATCTTGTCGCCGGCGAGAAACACGATATGCTCGATATCCGACCCGAATATCTCGTTCACTGTGAGGCTCATGAAATTGAGGTGCCCCCTGGCAAGCACATCCGCGACCGGCAGCGGGAGTTCGACGATCCTCGGCCGGCCCTGGATCATCCCGAACGCCCTCTTCGGCGGGCCCTGCACGACTCCCACAAGCAGGATCTCCTCGCGCTTCACGAACCTGGGCGGGTCGCGCCGCGCGCCGCCACCGGCCTGCGCCGGCTGGACCTCCTCTTCGAGCGACAGGATCATCCGGTAGTCCGGGACGAGCAGGCCGAACGGTTCGAGATCATCCGTCCCCTCGGAGGCTATCGCCTCGGCGCGGAACTCTGCGAGCCGCATCAGGAAGAAATCGACCCTGCGCGGATCGAACTGGTAGTCCGTAGGCAGGACCGCCTGCCATCCGATGATCGGCCGCTTGAATACTTCGACGAGCGGATGCTCGTTCTTTATCTCGACCTTCCACACGTCGGTCAGCAGGTAGGAGAACAGCTCCCGCGACCGCAGCAGCATCGGGTTCTGGTCGAGTGCAGGGACGATGGACTTGTTCACTGCGAATACCGACCGCGCGCGCGAGTTACGCGCGAGTATGAGATCGGTCTTGTCGAGCACCGCGTTTCCGAAGACGATCTCGAGCGGTTTCGTATCGCCATCGAGTTCAACCGTCACCTTCCCGACGGCCGGCGCGTCCGAGGACAGGCCGAACAGCGGGAACTGCGCCTCCTGCACGTCGTCCGCCTCGAACCGTTCCGCCTTGGCTTCCTGCAGCGCGGTGATGAGGTTGGCGACGGCCGCGGCGTCACATGTGTCTTCGAACGGCAACGCGATCCGCCACCGGTTTCCGCGCCTCTCGAGCCTGCACTTGCCGGAAGGCATCGAAAGCTCCACCGCGCGCAGCTTGTGGAATTCGAACCTCGCGAGCTTCATGTCCCTGAACTTCTGCGCGGGCTTGTCGAACGCGCTGAGCAGCCCCTTGTCGAGCACGAGCACT
>JAVHLO010000253.1 GCA_031082105.1 Planctomycetota bacterium | reverse complement strand
CGAACTCGGTTTCCGCCGCAGGCGGATCCGCTGCGGTGGACGGAATCTCCTTTGCACCGTGTCGGGCCATTCGCTGAAGGAGATGCCGAATCAAGTTCGGCATGACAAGAAGGGGAGCCTGCCGCGGGATCGGGCCTGTTGGGAGACTACCAATGTCGAAAAAAGAGAGAATGTTGGTCTTCTCCGGTAACGCCAACAAGCAGTTGGCGACCAGCATCTGCTCGGTTCTGGGTATGATCCTCGGCGATGCCGAGGTCTCAAAATTCCCCGACGGCGAGATCCAGGTCAAGGTCAACGACGACGTACGCGGCGCGCATGTCTTCGTGGTCCAGTCCACCTGCTGCCCCGTCAACGACAGCCTGATGGAGCTTCTGATACTCGTTGACTGTCTCAGGCGCGCGTCGGCGGAGTACGTGACGGCCGTCATACCGTACTTCGGGTACGCCAGGCAGGACAGAAAGGCCGAAGGTCGGGTGCCGATCACCGCCAAGCTCGTCGCAAACATGATTTCTGCGGCCGGCACGAACCGCGTCGTGACGATCGACCTGCACGCCGCGCAGATACAGGGCTTTTTCGATATCCCCGTCGACCACCTGTTTGCCGCACCGGTGATGATCGAGTACCTGAGCGGATTGCAGCTCGGAAAACTATCGGTCGTTTCCACCGATGTGGGCGGCGTAAAAATGGCCCGCGCCTATGCAAAGCGGCTCGGGGCGGGACTGGCCATCGTCGACAAGCGGCGCATGGGACCGCAGGAGACGGACGTCGCGCACGTCATCGGCGAAGTCGAAGGTCAGAACGTCGTTGTCGTTGACGACATGATGGCCACTGGCGGGTCCGTTGTCGAGGCCGTCAAGGTGTTGAAGCAGAGAGGTGCGCGCGACGTCTACGTGTGCGCCACGCACGCCGTGCTGGCGGGGAACGCGGTCGCCAAACTCGAGAAGGCCGAAATAAAACAACTGATCATCAGCGACACAATCCCGCTTTACGGAAAGGAGCGCCCTTTCATGAAGGTCCTTTCCGTGGCGAGACTCGTCGCGGAAGCGATGCGGAGAATACACAACAGAGAGTCCGTCAGCTCGCTTTTCCTGTAGTGCCGGATCAGGGTGCGGAAAACAGACAAGGAGACATCAAATGATGAAAACAGCCAGCCTCAAGGCCGGGATCAGGGACAAGGTGGGCACGAACACTGCAAGGCAGTGGCGGAAGCAGGGGAAACTCCCTGCGGTGCTGTACGGACACAAGGCCGCAGTGTGTGCGCTTACCGTGGACGCGGTCGAGTTCGGCCTGATCATCAAGAAGGGGTCGAGATTCGTCGAGTTGCAGCTCCCGGACCGCGTCGAGCAGGCGGTCATCAAATCCCTGCAGCATGATCCCGTGAGCAATACCCTGATCCATGTCGACTTCGCGCGCGTCGCTATGGACGAGGTCATCGTCGTAAAGGTGCCGGTCAAGCTGAAGGGCCACTGCAAGGGCGTCATGCACGGCGGCGCGCTCGAACAGCATCTTGCCGAGATGGCCGTCAAGTGCTTGCCCGCAGCGATTCCGGGCTTCGTCGAAGTCGACATTACCGACCTCGAGATAGGATCGATCCTGCACGTCAGCGCCGTCAAAGCCCCCGAGGGCTCGACCATTGCCGAGGACCCGACACGTGTGGTCATTACAGTGCATGAACCGAGGCAGGAAGAGGTGGTGGAGGCGGCCGCGGCGGCGGCGGTGCCGGGCCCCACCGAGCCGGAAGTGATAACCGCGAAGAAGGAGAAGGAGGAGGAAGGCGAGGAGCCGGCGGAGGCGGGTGGAAAGAAGAAGTCGGAAGATGCCCAGGCGAAGAAGAAGACCGAGGAGGCCCCGTCCAAGAAGAAGGCCGATTAGCGTCGGCCCAATAGGAATCAAAATGTGCGCTTCGTCGTTGGATTGGGTAATCCCGGCCGTGAATACGATGGAACGCGCCACAATATCGGGTTCATGGTCGTCGATAGGATCGTAAGTGCGCGCCCGGCCGCCAGACAGCGGCGCGCGTTCGATTCGCACGTTTTTGAGTTGAACATGGGCGGCCGGCAGGTCGTCATCGCCAAGCCGCGCACGTTCATGAATCTCTCCGGCCGCGCAGTCGCGGCCGGATTGAAGCGGCTGCAGGCCGATTGCGCGGATATGCTCGTGATCTGCGATGATTTCAACCTGCCGCTGGGAAGACTGAGGATCAGACGCCAGGGATCCTCGGGCGGCCATAGGGGGCTCGACTCCATCGTCGGCGAGCTCGGCACGGACACGTTTGCGCGGCTCAGGCTGGGAATAGGCCTGCGCAGGGGCGCCGATCCCGCCGAATACGTGCTCGAGGAATTCGCGGCGGGAGAGAAGGAAGAAATGGAGAACATGGTCGAAAGTGCGGCGCAGGCCGTCGCTTGCTGGGTGCGGGAAGGTGTGGATGCCTGCATGAACAGGTTCAACGGCTGATGCGTCTTGCGCGGTTTGCCTGCCGGTCTCGCGAGATGATTCGCGAACCCGAACCGACCGGCTGCGGGATTGTTGAAAGGAGCAGGAAGTTGGATACCTACGAAGCGCTGTTTATCATTGACTCTTCCATCGCGGCCAAGGACTGGGCGAAAGTCACAAACTACGTCTCCGGAGTCGTTGGAAAATACAAGGGAGAAGTGCTGGCCATGAGCAGATGGGGTGAGAGGAAGCTCTGCTACTCCATCGGGCCCCATAAGCGCGGCACCTATGCGCTGATGTATTTCAAATTGCCGAGACCCGCGGTCAGTCGGCTCAGGCACGATCTCCAACTGGCCGAGATGATCGTCAGGTTCATCGTGTTGCGTTTCGAGGGCGAGGCGAAAGAACTGCCTCCGCCCGAAGGCTTCTAGATCGAAAGGCGTCCCATGGAAGAACGTACCGATCAGAAAAAGTATCGAAAGTTCAGGCAGGACAACCGCTGCCGCTTCTGCCGGGAGAAGATCGGCGATATCGACTACAAGAACATCGCCCTCCTGCAAAAGCTGTGTACGGCCCACGGCAAGCTGATGTCGCGCAAGCGGTCCGGTAACTGCGCGCGCCACCAGCGCGTCGTGAAGGCGCAGATAAAACTCGCCCGGTTCATGGCAATCATGCCGTACGTCGGATAGACAGCGGACAATTGACATTTGACCATTGACAACAGCGCAATATGCGGCTTACCGTCAGTGAAGGTCAAATGTCATTTGTCAATGGTCAATGGTCAATTGTCGTCCCTCGATCGTCATTCATGGAGACCGAGAATGAAGGTGCTTCTTTGGCAGGACATCGTTCACTTGGGCAAGCGCGGCGACATCGTAAAGGTCTCCGACGGCTATGCCCGCAATTTCCTTTTTCCCAGGAGGATGGCGAGTCTGGAGACCGCTGAGAATCTGAGACTCCTGGCGATCGAGAAGAAGCGCGCGGCGAAGCTCGACGAGGAAATGAAGGCCAACTGCAGGGAGACCGCCAAGTTCGTGGAAGGAAAGGCGTTCACGATCGAGGTCCTTGCGAATGAAGAAGGGGTGCTCTTCGGGTCCGTGACGCCCACGATGATAGTGGACATGATCGCAAAAGACTGCGCGATCAAGATCGACGCCAAGACGGTGCACATGGAGGAACATATCAAGGAACTCGGCGTCTACCCGGTCAAGATCGTCTTTCACCCCGAAGTCCAGGCAAGCTGCCGCCTGTGGGTCGTCCTCGCTGACAAGGCGTCGGAATAGCTGCAACACTTGCAGGTTAGGCCGGTTTTGCCGGTTCGGTCGGTTGACTGCGTAGGCCGATAGGAACGGCGAACCGGCTCAACCGGCCTGGCTTATTGGCATCAGGACCAGCCCGCTTTATTCATGAAACTCGATTTGCTGTCATGCCGAACTTGGTTCGGCATCTCCTTCAGCGAAGGGCCGGACACTTGGCGAAGGAGATTCCGAACCGAGTTCGGAATGACAGTCTGTCGGGCTTTTTCCCTGATACGCAAATAGTCCGGACCAGCCGGCACACGCATGAATCAAGGAAAGGTATCGACGGCCTGTCATTCCGCAATCTGAAATCCAAAGGACGGTTCGCATGCCACAAGAATCCTCCTTGCGCGAAGCCCGACCCAATCCCGAGCCTTCCGCGGTCGAAGGCATTTCCGCCCTTCCGCACAACATCGAGGCCGAAATCTGCCTCCTCGGTTCGATGATCCTCGACAGCTCCGTGATCGGAGATGTGCTCCAGATAGTCGAACGCGATAGCTTCTACAGGCCACAGCATCAGCTCATCTACGAGGCGCTGGTCGCCCTCTACGACCGTCGGTCCGGCGTCGATATCGTCGTGCTCAAGGAGGAACTCGCAAGGCGCAACGCGCTCGACCGTATCGGCGGCCACGACTGCCTGATGACGCTGATCGAATCGGTGCCGACCGCCGCCAATGCCGAGCACTACGCGACGATAGTCAAAGAGAAGGCAATACTCCGGAACCTGATGGGAGTTTGCAGCCGGCTCCTGCGTGATGCGTCGAGCGCCCAGATCGAGCCCGAGGAGCTGCTTGACCAGGCCGAACACATGATCTTCGACGTCGTCAAGCGACGCACTCGTACCGAATCGATAAAGATCGGCGACATACTCCGCGTCGCGTTCACCAAGATCTCCGACATCCGCGACAGGCACGGCGCGGCCAGGATGGCGGGGATTCCCACCGGCTACTACGACCTGGACGACAAGATCTCCGGTCTGCAGGAATCGCAGCTCATCATAATCGCCGGCCGGCCGAGCATGGGCAAGACCAGTCTGGCGCTCAATATCGCGGAGCACGCCGGCCTGGTGGAACAGAAGCCGGTCGTACTGTTCAGCCTCGAAATGAGTGCGGAGGCGATCGTCCAGAACCTCCTGTGCTCGCACGCCAGGATCCCGGCCTCGAACCTGCGCAGCGGGCGCATCTCCGAAGAGGATTTCCAGAAGCTCCTGCTCGCCGCGGGTCGGTTCGCGGATGCGCCGATCTACGTCGACGACAGCAGTATGCTCTCCGCGCTGGAACTGCGCGCCCGCGCGCGCCGCTACAAGTCGGATTTCGACGTCGCGCTGATAGTGGTCGACTACCTCCAGCTCATGGAAATCAAGGGGAGCCGCGACAGCCGTCAGCAGGAAATCTCGATCATCAGCAGGTCGCTCAAGGCGCTCGCGCGCGAGCTCGAAGTGCCCGTCATCGCCCTCTCTCAGCTCAGCCGCGCCCCGGAGACGCGCGACGACCGCAGGCCGCGGCTTGCGGACCTTCGTGAATCGGGCGCGATCGAACAGGATGCGGATGTCGTCATACTCCTCTATCGCGATGAGTACTACGAACCCAATTCATCCGAAAATAAGGGCAAGTGCGAGGTCATCATCGCCAAGCAGCGAAGCGGCCCGACCGGAAAAATAGAACTCACATTCCTGAACGAGTACATGCGGTTCGAAAACCTTGCGCCCTCCGCCATACGCCCGCCGGTGAGCTAGCCCGCATTATTTACGTCCTTCGGCGAAGGCCAACAGTTTGTAGTGGCGCCGTCAGGCGCTCGATTGGACAACGCCTTACGGCGTCAC
>JAVHLO010000252.1 GCA_031082105.1 Planctomycetota bacterium | reverse complement strand
TGGCCGCCAACGTGGCCAAACTGTCTCAAAGGGCGCAGATACGGCAGGCCTTCAATACGCTGAGTCTGCGCGTGGTGGGCATCGTCTACCATGTAATTCCGCAGACCGAGCCGATGTCGTTGAGCATCGAGCTGTTCCAGCGGACGCTTCCGATCCGGATGAACCTCAAGACCTGGATCTCCGCCTCGGAGGCCATTATCGCGGCCGGCGGCAAGGACCAGCCTGTCAAGGACGGCAGCGTCGTGGACATCGCCAAGGACACCGGCGTGACCGTGTTCAGAATCGAACCGGGCGCGGTCCTTTTCCAATACAGAGACGAGATCATCCGCGTGCCGCTGGCGAGATAGCAGGCCAGGCTCGTGATTTGGAGCGTCAAAGCCGCAGCTTTGACCTTTTCCTTTGGAGCGTCAGAGTCGCGGTTTTGACGCTCCAGGATATCGCATCCAGGCCCGCGACGGCACCACGCGGCCCTGAAGAAAGCCTGAACCAATGTCACCCGACCTGTACGGCAAGACACCGTCCGCGAGTCCCCCATCCTCGGGCTACGTCCCGCACAAGGGCGTCGGCGGCCCCTACGGTTGCTCGCTCGTCCTGCTCTTCCTTGCCGCTTTCCTGCTCTGGAACACCGTCTTCATGTATCCGCTCCGCCTGCTCGTCGTGCTCATGCACGAATCGGGGCATGCGCTGGCGGCAATCCTGACAGGCGGGCGGGTCGTCTCCATCACCATAACGCCTCAGGAGGCCGGCGTGGCCGTGACGGCGGGCGGATGGAGGCTGCTGATCCTCTGCAGCGGATACCTGGGGAGCGTCATCTTCGGCGCACTCCTGCTGCGGGCGACCGTGGTTCCCAAACTGCGCGAAGTGCTCCTCGAGATCATGGCCGCCGGGGTACTGGCGGTGATGCTCTTCTTCGTCGGCTGGGCCGACACGTTCACACTGGTGTACTGCATTGCGGCGGCCATTGTGCTCTTCCTGGTGGGGGTAAAGACGCGTCCCGCAGTCGAGTACTTCATCGTCAGGTTCGTTGCCGTGGCGAGTTGCCTGTTTGCATTCCTCGACCTGCGCGGCGACCTGCTCTCGTTTTCCGCGGTCTTCGGCCGCGGAAGCGGCTGAGGGCCGAAGAACGACGCGCAGGCGCTTGCCAGTCTGACAGGCATACCTGCGCTGCTTTGGGCGCTCTTGTTCTGCATCATCTCGATCATCGTCCTCGTGAAGACCCTGCAGTACGTGGCCACCAAGGACAAGGAAGCCGCATCCGCAGCGCTCCCGCCGATCTAGTCCGCATTGCTCACGAATCAGGGAAGAGCAGCGACAGCCTGTCGCTACCCACCCTTGATTCATGAGGAATGCTGGGCAGCGAAGTTCACCTTCGACGCCGAGATCCCAATGATCCGCCAGGACGCCAGGAGCGCCAAGGACGCCGGGAAAAACGAAGAAGCCAAGTTCGACCGGAACTGGAACAGGGACTTCAAGAGACTCTGACGAGACAAAAGAACGTCCGGTCTCGTGCAAGTCTCGGTCAGTCCCTGTCGGCGTCGTCCGATGCCCGAGAGCCGCACACGTGGAATGTACGGGAGTCTTGGCGTTCTCCTGACTTCCTTGACGTCTCGGCGACTTTCAGGTTGTCAAGAATCCCGGATTCTGTGTCTTTTGTGCCTTTTTGCGGCAAATCCGATGCGGGACGGTCGCCCTCTCGGGACAGGCGGGCAGCGCCCTCAGGTCTTGGTTTCTCCCGCTTTGTGTGAGCTTCTGTGTTCTTCTGTGGCCTTGAACAATAATCTCGCGGCGAAGCCTAACTTCGCCGCCGCGTCCGTATCCGTCAATCTTGACTTCACCGCCATTTTCTGTTATCTTCGCCACACGTGAAGGGAACGGGGACATCCGGACGCGCTCGGAATCGGTCCCCGCTTCTCAATCCGACCCCTACATTTCTGTTTGGAGACAGCAAGATGGAACTCACCGGCAAAACAGCAATCGTCACCGGCGGCAGCCGTGGAATCGGAGCTGCGATCGCGCTCGACCTCGCCGCCAACGGAGCTGACGTGGCTATCAACTTCCGTCGCCAGGCCAACGACGCAAACGCCGTTGTAGAGAAGATCCAGGGCATTGGCCGCAAGGGGCTTGCGGTCCAGGCCGACGTCGGATCGCTCGCCGACGCCGAGAAGATGACGCGCGTAGTACAGGAGAAGCTCGGAGGCGTACACATCCTCGTCTGCAACGCCGGCGTGAACCGCGACGCAGTGATCTGGAAGATGACCGAGGCCGATTGGGACGAGGTCATCGCCACGAACCTGAAGGGGTACTTCAACTACGTCCGGGCCGTCGCGCCGCTCTTCAAGGAGCAGAAGCAGGGGAAGATCATCAACATCACGTCCATAAACGGGATGCGCGGCAAGTTCGGCCAGTCCAACTACAGCGCGGCCAAGGCGGGCATCATCGGTTTCACGAAATCGGTCGCGCGCGAGCTCGGCAAGTTCAACGTGAACGTGAACGCTGTGGCGCCGGGCCTGATCGAGACCGACATGGTGAAGAACGCGCCGCCTGAGATCCGCGAGAAAGCGCTTGCGGATATCCTGCTGGGACGGATCGGCCGGCCTGAGGAGGTCGCCAACGTCGTGACCTTCCTTGCATCCGACAAGGCCCGCCACATCACCGGCGAGGTCATCAAGGTCGACGGCGGACAGTATCTCTAGTGTGCTCTGCGCCGGAAACGTCAAACATAATTTGACGTTCTCTTGTCGTGCCGGAGGAAAAATCCCAATGACCAAAACCCAAATCCAAACAGGCCTTTCGACATTCGCCGGCCTTCAGGGAGTCGCCGGTCTTTGGATTTTGGAATTTGGGATTTGGCGGCTGGGATTTGGGATTTATCCGGTCCAATCGGCGTAATCCGCGGTTACTCTGGATTCTCTTGGGGTTGGCGGGGACTGCGCTGTAACCTGAGTCTACAGACTTCTGACCAATGATTTTGGAGCATTGCAGGATGAAGACCATTGCGCTTTCACTCTCCGTAATAGCGCTTGCCCTCCTCGTGGCGGGCTGCGACTCCGGGCCGCGGCGCAGCACGGGAACACCCGTCAGGACCGGCACGCGGGTGAAACTCCCGCCGAAGGTCAAGCTCCTCGGCATCAAGCACCTTTCCATCAGCGAGGTGAAGGAGACGAAGGCGCCGCGTGACAACCCGTCGGTGCCGGACGTCGCCGACAGCTCCGAGATGTTCAAGTCGTCGCTCCTGGCTTCTCTCTGCGGCTCGCCGTACCAGATCGTCGACGCCGAGATACTGAACCTCGCCGCGGACGGCAAGTTCGTCAAGTACGCGCCCTCCAAGGCCGGGGTCAGGTCCGATTTCCTGAGCGAGATCGTCTCGAGCCCGTCGACCGTCGGGATCGTCGACGTCGACCTCAAGACCTCGTTCGGTTCCAACTACTTCACCGGCCATCGCGTGGAGAACCTCGAGCTCCGCGATTTCACCAGACCACAGGCGTACCTCGCCTACACCGCCGCGCCCCTGGGCCAGGTCCAGGTGCCCGTACACTCGGTGACGGTCGGCGGCGAGGTGTCCGCGACGATCCGCATCAGGGATTGGAAGGAAAAGAAGGTGCTGTTCGAGAAATCATACTCTGAGCAGTTCGCATGGGAGTCCGGCACGGGCGGGAAGGCCGAATTCTTCGCGCTCTTCGCGCCGCCGAAATCGGGCTACACCGGCGACGCCCCGCCGACGCTGACCGAGGCCAAGGCGCTCCTCTTTCAGAAGATCGCGGATGCGTTCGCGAAGGACGTCTGCCCGTACTACGAGTGGATGCCGCTGGAGGTCGACGGCCGCGGCGACATCATGGCCGCGAACCTGCTCCGCAGCGGCGCGTACGAACCCGCGGAACGGCGGCTGCGCAAGGTCTTCAAGCTGAACGATCCGGCCTACGGCACGCCCGCCGCGAACGGCTTCAACCTCGGCGCGGCCTACGAGGGCCAGGGCTTCTACATGGAGGCGGTCTCCCAGTACAAGCAGGCGCTCAAACAGGAGCCCGGCAACGCGTTCTTCACGAAGAGTATCCAGCGCCTTGAAAAGATAACGGGCAAGACGGACTAGCCCGCATGTCGATTTTCTTGAGAACGCCGGGCCTCTTTGATATAATCCGTCCAAGATCGCAGATCTGGAATCCAGAATCAAATGGGGGATTTGCCTGTCCCGCCCCGGCGGGGTGGGTGTTGTTGTCCCGTCGCGGATCGAACCGCGAACGGAAAGGAGGAGCAGAATGAACAAGGTGTTGGCTTTGGCATGTCTGGCGTGCCTGGTCTTTGTGGGATGCCAGTCTCGTCCTACCGTGCCGCCGGTCGTCGAACAGCCCAGAACGGTGGACGTCACTGAAGAGCTCTGGGCGAGCGATGTCGGCAAGGACGGCACATGGTTCATCGTCACGGAGACGGTGCCCATCAAGGACACGGTCCGGAATGCCGGCATTGACGCGCGCGAGGCCGCGCGACGCAAGGCCGTCCAGATGGCCACGAAGGAGATCCTCGAGAGCCCAGGAAAGTACGATGAGAACGTCGAGACGATCGACCGCAAGATACTCATGCAGCCGCAGAACTACATCGTCTCCGAAGACGTCGTCAAGGCGCAGACCTTCAACAACGGCCAGTATTACGGCATCAAGATAAAGGTCGACGTCGACCGCCACAAGCTGGCCAAGGTCCTGCAGGACATCGGACTCATCCGCCAGAAGCTCGGCGAGAAGAAGGTCATCATCGCCGTCCATGGAAAGACCCAGATGAGCGAGGAACTGGTGGAGGACTTCAGCCGCAAGCTGGGCGAGTACTTCAATAACGCCGGCTTCGAGGCCGTCCTCTGGGACGAGATCAAGACGGACATCGCCGAGGAACGGAACGTCGGCGAGGCTGCAACCGAGGAGTTCATCGCGAAGTTCGTCGAGGACCCTGAGTTTGTCGGCGACACCAAGGACCAGGGTTCGCTCACCCTCCTCCGCAACCGCGGCAGGCTGCTCATCGGCTACAACGTCAACAAGGTCAGCGTCACCGGGACCACCGTGAACGCGGGCGTCAAGGCATTCATGAAGGATCTCGCCTCCGGACGCATCGTGGCCGACGAACAGAATGTCGGCAGCCGCATCATGGGACGGGACACGGACCAGGACCTCGCCGTCAGCGCGGTACTGTACGACATTGCCAAGGAGTGTTCGGAAAGCCTCGTGAAGAAGGCGCACGACTGGTTCGACAAGGAAGAGAAGCTCGACACCGCCAAGGGCAGGACGATCACGTTCATCTTCAAGGGCTACACGGCGGAAGAGCTCGTGCGGATCAGTAAGATCATGCGCGACACGTTCAGCAAGGGCCTTGAGATCAAGTCGTTCGAGGACACGCTGCAGGCTGAATACAGGACGACCGAGCGCGTGCTCGACCTGCAGGAGAAGATCCGGATGAACCTCAAGAAGAACAGCGTGACCGCAAAGGAGGTCCCGCCGGATTCCGCCGCGACGACAGTAACGTTCGAGAAGAAGTAGACGCTATCCCCTCTCCCTTTGGGAGAGGGTTAGGGTGA
>JAVHLO010000251.1 GCA_031082105.1 Planctomycetota bacterium | reverse complement strand
GTCTTCGACCAGCCCAAGGAAAGGCGGCTCTGGGGCAACAATTGCGTTGTCCTGATGATCAAGACGAAAGCCGACTGGCACAGGTGGGTGGACGCGACGACGCAGGATGAGGGGCAGCGGCGCATCTCGAAGGAATGCTGCGGCCAGCGTCTCGGAGAGCCGGGCGGCGTGATTGCCCTCGAGATGATGGGCGGGAACCAGGCATCACTCGAGCAGATGGCGCTGCACATGATCGGTCATCACATCCTCGACTTCTGGGACCGGAAGAGCGATCACGTTCCCGTATGGATCGAAGAGGGTTTTGCATCGTACATCGAGTTCGAGGTCGCCAAGGACGTCGGCTCATCCTGCATCGGCGGCGGAACGGCTGCGAATCCTGCCGAGAACAAATGGCGGGATGGCGCAGACTGGAAAGGGCTGCTCAAGGACGCAGTCATGAACGGCAAGGACAAGGAAGCGGGTTCCAACCTGACCTGGGACGCCATCCGGCGTACCAGGGACTACAACTCGATGGCGCATTCCCAGCGCGCAAAGTCGTGGAGCCTCATCACGTTCTTGATCAGTCTTGACAACAAGAAGTTCCAGACCTTCATCAAGGAGATGAAGGGGATGGAGAAGGGCGATTGGCAGGCCCAGGACAAGGCGATCCAGAAGGCATACGAGATGACGTACAACGACCTCGAGACCGAGTGGCGCAAGTACGTGACGAAGGAGTACTAGCCCGGTCTGTCGCGAAGAAACGCGGACATGTCGTTCCCGCGTGGGCGGGAATCGGTTAGACGGTACAACAGCAAGAGGCTAGACCGGATTCCGACAATCTCGGTCGCGTCGGCGGTCCGCTGGATTCCCGCTTTCGCGGGAATCACGGGCCGTCGCCGCTTTTCCCAGATTCGCGACCAATCCCGGCCAGCCGGAGGTGGGGCATGCGAGAACTCTTGCGCGGAACGACCCTGGCATTCATTCTCGCCCTCGTCTTTGTCTTCACTCCCGCCGAGCCCACGTGGGCGCAGGAAGGCGCGGGCGGCGACAAGAAGCCACCGTCCCGCCTCAAGGACAAGGTCGGCCAGGAGAGTCTCATCCTCGAGACCGACCACTTCTATATCGAGGCCTACGAGAGCCTCGGCCGGACCGGCCTCGAGGCATTCGGCAAGAAGGCGGAACAGGCGTATTCTCTCGCCTGCGAAGTACTCGACCAGCCGGCCGACAAGCGTCTCTGGGCGGACAAGTGCGTCGTCCTGATGATCCGCACGGTCGCACACTGGCACAAGTATGTTGACGACACCGAGCCCGACGAGGGTCGCGCACGCGTGATGAAGGATGCGTCGGGCACCCGTACAAACGAACCCGGCTGTGTCGAGTGTCTCGAGAAGTTCGGCGGCAGCCAGAAGTCCCTCGAACAAGGGGCGCTTCATCAGATCGGCCATCACCTTCTCGACTGCTGGTCCGGCAAAGGCGCTCACCCCCTGCCCGTCTGGCTCGATGAAGGGTTCGCATCGTTTATCGAGTTCAGCGTATGCGGGGAGGTCGGTTCTTCGTGCGTCGGCGGGTCCACAGACGCCGATCTCAAGCAGGCGGACGGGGAGTGGACGGACAACTGGCCGGCAAAACTCAGGGAGGCGGTTAGCCGCGGACTCGGCGAGGACGATGCGGATACTTTTTCATGGAAGTCGATTCGCCGGTGCACCAGCTACAACTCCATGCTCCGCTCCCAGCATGCCAAGTCGTGGAGCCTGGTCACATTCCTTGTGGGGCGGGACAAGAAGCAGTTCCAGTCGTTCGTGAAGGCGCTGAAGGCGGCGGAGAAGGTCAAGCCGGAGACCATTCAGGCCGATGCGATCGACGCCGCCTACGAGTCGAGTTTCGCTGAGCTTGAAGGCGACTGGCGCAAACTCATCAGACAACCGCCGAAATAGCCCGCGGGCCCCTCGATGCCAAATACCTGCAAGAAGATATTCGAAGTTCTCCTGAGCCATTTCGGCCCGCAGCACTGGTGGCCTGCCGAGACCCCGTTCGAGGTCATGGTCGGGGCGATCCTCACCCAGAACACGAACTGGTCGAACGTCGAAAGGGCCATCTCGAACCTCCGCCAGGCGCGGATGCTCACACCGCGCGCAATCGACCGCGCAAGCCGCGCTGAACTCGCCTCACTCATCCGGCCGGCGGGCTACTACAACATCAAGGCCGGGCGGTTGAAGAACCTCGTGCGCTGGCTTTGCGCGGAGTTTGCGGGAAGGCCCGAACGAATGCGCAACATGGACACCGCCGTACTGAGAGAGCGGCTCCTCAGCGTAAAGGGCGTCGGCCCCGAGACGGCGGACTCGATACTCCTCTATGCCACCGGCAAGACCGTCTTCGTCGTGGATTCGTACACGTACCGTGTCTTCACTCGGCATGGTCTCATCCCCGCCGAGTCCGCGTATGAAGATGTCCAAGCCTACTTCGAATCGAACCTGCCCGACGACGCGGCCTTGTTCGGCGAGTACCATGCGCTTATCGTCAAAACCGCAAAGGAGTTCTGTCGAAAGGACCCTCGCTGCGAAGGCTGCCCGCTTCTCCAGTTCGGCGCTCCCGCGCTGAACGGACTGCTTTTTTCTTGACGCGGGCGCGGGATTTGTTGTATAGTTACGTCTCTTGCTTGGACTGCGTAGCGATCAGGCGGCCCAGGTTGGGGTTGGCTTCGTGTTCCGTTTGAGGTTTGCCGATTGAAGGCGTTGATACTCGCCGCCGGATACGGAACGCGGCTTTACCCGCTGACGCGTGAACTGCCGAAACCGCTGTTGGGAGTAGGCGGGGTGTCTATCATCGACCACATCCTGGTGAGACTGGAGAAGGTCAAGGGGCTCAGCGACGTTGTGGTCGTAACGAATTCCAAGTTCTATGAGCGCTTCCTGTACTGGGGCAAAGCGCTCCGGTCGAAGATGACCGTAACGGTCCTCGACGACGGCACGACCTCGGACGACGACAGGCTTGGCGCGATCGGCGACATCGGATTCTCACTGCGCACGGCGAAGATCACGGATGACCTGCTCGTCGTTGCGGGCGATAACCTGTTCGAATTCGACTTGAACGCGTTTGCCCGTTTTGGAAAGGCCCATGGCGCCACTGTAGGTGTCGTCGAGCTTGGCAGCCGGGAGCTTGCCACGAAGTACGGGGTAGTGGCGCTCAGGGATGACGGCCGCATAGCCAGTTTCGACGAGAAGCCGCCGATGCCGAAGAGCTCGCTGGTCTCTTCCGGGATCTACTTCTATCCCAGGCAACAGTTGGCGCGCATCGAGGAGTACCTGGCGACGGGCCAGAAGGCCGATGCGCCCGGCTACCTGATAGAGTGGCTGCTCCGCTCCCAGGACGTGTTCGGCTACGTGTTCAAGGGCATGTGGTTCGACATCGGCGACATTGAATCCTACAACAAGGCGAACGACATTTACTACTCCCAGAAGGAATAGGTCGCATTCTACGAGGTTACCATGCTTCTGACACCGAAACGATCTCTTGTTGGCCTTGACATTGGGACGCGCTCGATAAAGGCGGTCGAGTTCACAGAGGACAAGCCGGGCGTCCCGCAGGTCAGCGGATTCGTACATCGCGAGCTGACGAGCGGCGAGTCCCTGAAGGACGCGGTATCCCAGACCATCCACGCGGGGAAGTTCAAGACCCGGCGCGTGGCCTCCGCCATTTCCGGCAAGTCGGTCACCGTCAGGTACATCACCATGCCCCGCATGGACGACGAGGATCTCAAGAACCTGCTCCCGGTGGAGGCCGGAAAGTACATCCCCTTCGAGGTCTCCGACTCCATGCTGGACGCGCAGAAGGTCGAGACCGAGAAGACCGACAACAAGGAGATGAAGGTGCTCCTGGTCGCCGCAAAGAAGTCGTTCGTCATGGAGCATATCAAGCTCATCGAAGACGCGGGACTGACGTCCGCGTTCATCGATGTGGACTCCTTTGCGCTCGGCAACTCCTACGAGCTGCGCAACACCCAGGACGGCAAGACGGTCCCGAACGACAGGGTCATGGCGCTCATTGATATCGGCGCAACGAAGACGAGCATCAACATCATGCTTGGCACGACCTCGTGTTTCGCCCGCGAGATATACAGCGCTGGGAACGATTTCACCGAGCAGTTGTCCAAGAAGCTCGGTCTGGACAATGTCAAGGCTGAGGAGCTCAAGCGCGACCCCGGCAACAGGGTGGCCGAGATCATCGAATCCACGGGAAGCCTGATCGAAGATCTCTGCCAGGAGATACACCTTTCCTTCGACCTGTTCGAGAACCAGTACGACAAGAAGGTCGACAACATCGGCATCTCCGGAGGCGGATCGCTTCTTTCCGGGATAGACGAGACCTTCGAGCGCACCTTCAACGTCAGACCCAGTCGCGTTGACCCGCTCGAGGGGTTTTCCATTGCACCGAACGTCCAGGCGCAGGAACTCCGCGCGAAGGCCGCGCATCTGACCATCGCCGCCGGCCTGGCCTCCAGGCTGGTCAGGGGATAGACCGAACCTCCCGCGCCCGGCCCCTGGCGGAGTGCGCGTCAATCGGCGTTTGTACCCGAGTAGAAATCGATATCGGTAACACGGGACCCGACTGTCCACCAGACCGGACCCGACGATTTTCGAAGGAGCCGCGAAAATGATAAGGATCAACTTGTTGCCGAAGGAGAAGCGCAAACCGGAGAGCCCCCCCATGCTCTTCTTCGCTCTCGCCGGCGGCGCTACGGTCATTGTGGCCGTGCTCTTGATCTACCTGGCGTTCGCGCTGATGGGCCTCGCCAGCACGAGAAGCAAGGAGCAGGACCTCAAGAAACAGGTCGACAGCCTCAAGCCGTACGAGGCGGAGCACGACGACCTCGTCAAGAAACTCGACAAGATAAAGGCGCGAAAGAAGGCGGTCGAGGAAATCTCAGCTACGCGCACGGTTCTATGGTCCAGGGTCGTTGACGAGCTCTTCGACGTTGTCTCCGATTCGCCCACCATCTGGCTCACGTCGCTCAAGGGCTCGGAGGGCGGGGCCCAGGCGAAAGTCGGCGGCACCGGTCCGAGGACGGTTACTGAAAGAGAAATGACGTTCGAGGTATTCTCCGCAACTGAGGAGTACGGCCGCATAACCGAATTCAGAAACCTGCTCTCCGCAAAACTCCTGTCCGAGCGGCTGCTCGGGCCGAAGAACCAGAAGATGGCGCTCTTCAATGTCATGGCCAAGATCCAGAAGATCGCCCGGGTCCCGCAGAAAGACTACGTCCCGGGTTGGGCGCTGAAGGCCACCATCGAACTCAAGAGCCAGAAACAGATGGCGGCGCCGACAACGGCGAAGACGCCTCCGCCCCAGAAACCGAAGTAGCCGTTCGAGATGTCTTGTTTTCCGTGGAGCGGGAATCCAGTTTCTATTTAGGCAGCACCAGACATGGGTCACAAGCAGAAACTGATCATGTGGGTCGCAGGATACGCCCTGGCCATTATCGGGCTCGGCATCGGCTCCTACTACGTGAAGTTCGTCCTCCTCAAGAAGAGCGAAGAACAGGTCCAGCAGCAGGAGAAGGTGCTTGCGAACCTGCGGGAAAAGAGAGACAAGATAGATGGGCTC
>JAVHLO010000250.1 GCA_031082105.1 Planctomycetota bacterium | reverse complement strand
ACTTCGCAGCTGCTCGCAGCGACAGCGCGCTGCGCCCATTGCGCCACGTGCGATCAATACCGGCCAAGCTGCCACGAGAAATTCTACAAGGAGACAATTCTCTTTTGATGTCTTTGTGGCAATCGGACTTTCAAGAGGCTCCCTGTTCAATTTCTTTGGATAGCTTAGTCCCCTAGGCAGATGCCGAGCGAACGCGCGGTGAGGATGGTATCGCAGTCGAGCGGGACGGCCTTCATCTTGCCGATCGCCTCTTCGATGGGGACGGCCTTCACCGTCGGCGGGGCGAGCGCAACCATCACGCCGGACTTCCCCTCTTCGAGGAACCGCACCGCCGCGGAACCGAACCTGAGCGACAGGAGCCGGTCGAACGTCGTCGGCGCGCCACCGCGCTGCAAATGGCCCAGCACCATCACCCGTGTCTCCTTGCCGGTCTTCTGCTCGATCGCAGTCGCAATCCTCTGTGCGATCCCGCCAAGGCGGACCTCGCGGTCTATATCCTTCGGGCCAAGCGTCGCCATCTCGCCGCCGAGAGGTTTGGCGCCTTCCGCGACAACGACTATCGCATACGTCTGACCCTGCTTTTCCAGCCCGCGAATCTTGGCGCAGACTTTCTCGATGTCGAACGGGATTTCCGGCAACAGGATCACGTCCGCCGAGCCCGATACGCCCGCGTTCAGCGCGATCCAGCCAGCATAACGGCCCATCACCTCGACGACCATCACGCGTTCGTGCGACCGCGCGGTTGTGTGCAGCTTGTCGATCGCGTCCGTCGCGGTGCTTACGGCGGTGTCGAAACCGAAGGTCATCACCGTGGCGGACAGGTCGTTGTCGATCGTCTTCGGCACGCCGATCACCGGGATGCCCTTCTTCAGCAGCTTTTGCGCGAGCCGCAGGCTGCCGTCGCCGCCGATGGCGATCAGCGCGTCAAATCCCAGCTTCTTGAAGTTGACGACGATCTCGTCGGAGGCGTCGATGACCTTCACGCTGCCATCGGGCTGTTTCACCGGGTACTCGAACGGGTTACCCCTGTTGGCGGTGCCGAGTATCGTCCCGCCCATGTCCGTGATGTGCCAGACCATCTCGGGCGTCAGCTTGACGAGGAATTCGGTGTTGTGCAAACCCCTGTAGCCGTACTTGCACCCCCACGTCTCCCAGCCTTTCTCGTGCGCAGCAAGGACGACCCCGCGTATGACCGCATTAAGTCCCGGCGCATCGCCGCCGCCGGTGTTGATGACGATCTTCTTCGGCTTTCCCATTCTGTCTTCTCCTTTCAAGCAACATGCGGCCTGGAACCGCGTCCAACCGACAGGGTTCGCGCCAGAAAACACAACGAACGCGCAGAGTATAACACAACAGGGGCGGGCAAATCAAGCAGGAGAGAATCCGGGTGTGCGGGCGGCGGTATCCGGGGTGAAGATGAAGGCCCTCACCCTGACCCTCTCCCAGAGGGAGAGGGCGGGGGTGAGGGACGAACGAACGCCCACGGGCCAGAGTCCTCCTACCAAGGTCCTCTCTTGCCTGCGCTGTGGAGGATTGTCGCGAGCCGCGGCGCGTTGACAGCGACGCTGTACTGTTCTTCCACGCGCCGCCTCCCGGCCTTACCAAGCCACTCGCGCAGGGCGGCGGCCTTGATGAGCGCAGCAAGCTTCTCATGCCATTCCGCGTCGTTCGAGGCGAGATACCCGTCGACCCCGTCCGTCACGATCTCTTTCTGAGCCCCCACCGGCGAGGCGACACACGGGACGCCCGCCGCCATGCATTGAAGCAGTTTTGTCGCGCACTTGCCGGCCGCCCACGGGTGGTCGGGCAACGGCGCGAGGCCGAGGTCGAACGACGCGACATCCGCGGCTTCTTCGGCCTCGGACCACGGCTTGCAGACGATCCGCAGGGGACCCTGCGCAGGAAGCTCGCCCTCCGCGGATGGTGCGCCTATGATCTTCAAGGTCAGTCCCGTGAAGCTCTTTGCGAGCTTCTCCAACACCGGCAGCAGCGGCTTCAACAGGCTGAGCGATTTCCGTCCGCCGATCCAGCCGAGAACTGCCCCGGCGAGAACGGGCGTCTGGATTCCCGCTTTCGCGGGAATGACAGAAGGGGGGGCGCCATGTGGCACAGGAGTCCCGCCTGTGCCCGCGCGCAAGTCGTAAGCGGCCCTGGGCCGGTATTTTCCCGTGTCGATGCTCGTCGGTACGACCCACAGATGCTGATTGAACTCGCGGACGATCGCTTCGAGGTATCGGTTCCCTACGATGACCCCGTCCACCGACTCCACCATGCGTTTGAACGCGGCCATACGTCGCGGGTTGTCCGGTGTGGCGTGACGCGTGCTGTTGAACATCACTGCGTCGTCGAGGTCGTAGAGGAGACGCCCGCACCTGCGCCGGATCGCCCAGAGCGCAAACCTGCCAAGTCGCTTTTTCTGGATGACCAAGACATCCTGCGAGCCCTTTTCGCGCATGAGGCGCAGCCAGCCGAACCCGGTCTTCGTCTCCGGGAACGGCTCGAAGGCCGCCTCGATGCCGCGCTCGCGGAGCAGTGGAAGAAACTGCAACACGCGGTAGCGCGTCGCGGGATGCTTCTCGGGCCTGGCTAGAAAGAGGACTTTCACTCCTCCGTCTCCAACGGTTGCAGCTATTTCACGCCTTCCTCGTCGACCGCGCCCGGTTTTGGAGCGTCAAAACCGCAGCTTTGACCTTTCACCGGGGCAGTCCCCACGATGAACGGGTAGCGGTTCTCCATCGGCAAGGCCTTTACCCGCGAAAATCCCGTTTCCCGCAGCCACGCGGCGTACTCTTCGAATGAGAACACGTCGCCTTCTCCAGACCCGACGAGCATATTCAACGCGAAGAGCAGCGGATGCAGCGGCCCTGTCCGGTGCCGGTTCGGCAGGATCTCGATGATGGCGACGCGCCCGCCCGGCTTGAGCGCCCTGCGGACCTTGCCGAACAGGATCTTCGTGCCGCGCTCGCCCTCCGAGTGGCAGATGTTGCCGAGGATCACGAGATCGAACCGGCCGACGCCGAAATCGACCTCGCGCAGGTTGCCCGGCAAGTACGAGAACCGATCGGCGACACCGTATCTGAGCGCGTATTTCTTGGCGACCGGCAGGACCAGCTCGAAATCGTTCGCCACGACGCGGACATCGCCGCGTCGGAGGGCCATTGCGATCGACCACGGCGCCGCGCCACAGCCGATATCGAGCACATCAAAGCTCGCTGTAGGAGGCAGCTCCCGATGCCGACCCTCCAAAGACCTGGTGGCGATCTGCGCGCGGCGCGGTACGAGCTTTGCCGCGGCCTCCTTCGCCGACGGAAAGTTGGACGGAAACAAGGAATCCGCCAGATGGACAAACATGCCGGGGCCGCGGGCCTTGGCGAGCCGTTTCGGGACATGACCTCTTACGCGCGCGGCCAGATCCTGCCAGCGGCTCATCAGGTTTTCCGCGTGGCGGACCATGCCGCCGATGTAGGTTTCCTTTCCCTTCACGAGATACTCCGCGGAGATCGGCGCGAGCGAGTACTCCCAGCCGGAAGCGCAGGCGGATCCGGTCGATCCTCTTGCGGCGTGTCCGCCCTGCCGCCCACGTTTCTTTCTGAGGAACCCCATCGCTGCGAGCGCGTCGAGCAGCATGCGCATACCGCGCGGCGTGGCCTTGCACCGGCGAGCCACTTCCGCCGCGCCGCGGCTCCGTTTCGCAAGCGCGTCGAACACGCCAAGCTCCACGCCGGTGTGCAGCACGCGTCCGTGCGTGAAACTCCAGTTGGTCTCGAGGATCTTCATCGGGCTGATTGGCATGCTTGAATTCCGTCACAAGGAATAGAGCATAATTCCCGCACAGGCGGTAATCCAGCAACGGAGACCTCGGACACAGGCGAGACGCCTGTGCTACATTGTCGCCATTCTGTCATTCCCGCGAAAGCGGGAATCCAGACAGGTATCACCGCTGCAGGTACATGCAGGTCCAAGAGCAAGCCGGGCTACGGTTCATTTGCGCCGACCCGTGGCGGAACCCCGGCCTCCCACAGTTTGACGTGCCGGGCAAAGACGTAGAATGCGGACGCGACGGAGACGATGAGACCGGGCAGGCCGTCCAGAAACCCGAGCCGAAGGAAATATGTGCCGAAGAACTTGCCGATCGGGTGGAGGATCATTGCAGCGAGCCGGAACCGCCGGCCCGCCTCGAAGAGCTCCGCCGCGCCCACCGACGAGAACGTGTTTATCTGCTGCAACTGGTCCGAGAAGGAACGATACGTGTAGTGAAGAAGGTCGCCATGAAGCCGGCGGGTCGCGCCGTGCGAGGTCGAGGCCGACGCGGCCGTCTCGCCTGCCGGCGGGATGCCGGCGCACCCCGATTCTCCCTCTCCCTTTGGGAGAGGGTTGGGGTGAGGGACTTGCGTTCCGCCCCCCGTGCCGGCACTGCCGGAAACGCTCCCGTATGCGCACGCGAGTTTCACGACATCGTGCGGGTCCTTGCCTGCGTAGCGGGCGCATTCGCGCCTGAAGAGGCGCAGCTTCCAGTCCGGGTACCAGCCGCCATGCCGGATCCAGCGGCCGAGGTACCGAGCAAGACGCGGCACGTAGAATCCACAGACGCCGGGCGGCGGAGACGAAAGCGTCTTCTCTATCTCGGCGCGCAGCTCGGGTGATACGCGTTCGTCGGCGTCGATGCTTAGCACCCAGTCGCCGGTGGCCAGTGAAAGAGCGAAGTTGCGCTGCTCGTTGATCCCGCTCCATCTGCGCTGCTGAACCTTGTCAGTGTGCTTCCAGGCGATCTCGACGGTCCTGTCGGTGCTGAACGAATCGACGACAATGATCTCGTCCGCCCACCGGACGCTCTCCAGGCAGGCGCCGAGGTTCCTTTCCTCGTTCAGCGTTATCACGCACACACTGATTTTCGGTCTTGTCATGCGCGATATCATACCCGGAGCGGTGTTCGCAGTCAACTTACTGAGGCATCGGGGGAGCCGGAGTCCTGCGACGAGCAGGGGTGCGGCTGAGGGACTTGCGCGTACCGCCGGCGTCTCGCCAGCGTCTTGCCCGCTTCGTGATTGCCGGAGGGGCGGCGGCGCTACGCAACGAAGCTCACTTCGAAATCACCAACGGACCGTGTCCGCCCCGCGCAGAATCTTGACGAGTCGCGCCCGTTCTGGTAGAGTACCTGTCATGTCCGCGCGAGGGTTCTTGAGGTCATGAAACGAAACCCGCAGTAAGGAGAGATCGGATGCATGTTCTGGCTGCAGCGGCGGGCCCGACGGCGCGGTCGGTCTTCGTCGGCGGTATCATTGGGCTCTTCATCGGGGCGGCGTTCCTGTTGCTCGGCGCGTCCGTCGCCGGGATCGAGAGACGAAGCTATGGCAGGGCGCTCATCGCGACCTTCTTCAGCGTACTGACCAGCTCGATCGTCGCGAAGGTTCTCTGGCATCTGCCGCTGATCGGGATCGGGCTCGCCTCGCTCGGCGGATTCCTGGTGGCAGTACTCGTGACGCAGATGATATTCGACACCACCTACGCGAAGGCGCTCGTGGCGGCGGTCATCTATTCAGTGCTGTATGCAATACTGACGGGCGGCATGTGGCTGGGGATGGCACGGATCTGAGGTCGAACGAACGACTG
>JAVHLO010000024.1 GCA_031082105.1 Planctomycetota bacterium | reverse complement strand
AGAAGAAACAGAGGGATGAAGACAACCAGTGCGCTTATCCCGTAGGCGACAAGAACCTGCGTGACGCCTGCGCGTGGGACGAAGTGACCCGCAAGGTCAAGAAAGAGGAAAACGCCGGCCACCCATGCAACCGGCAGCATCGCGATCCAACAGCCGAGCAGCTTGCGGGCGGGGATTGGAATACGGGGCGCGCGTTCGGCGGCTTCACGCAACAGCTTCTCCACATCAACAGGATCCCTGTTGGGTAGCTTGTCGTCACCGTTTGCCATATCGTCTCCTCTTCTTCGTGCCTGCAACAGGAATAGCCACTGAGACACAGAGAGCAAGATTCAGGGCAGCCTCCACTTCTTGAATGTTGCTCTGTGTCTCGGTGCCTCTGTGGCACTTTCAGGCCAGCGCCGTGGCGACGAAACAGACCGCGTGCGCGGCATCCCGTGCCCGGACGATCTTCGCGTAGCGCGAAAGCATGCGCGCTTCCATTCCGAATATCCCGTCGACCTCGCGCGTCAGTCTCGCCAGATTCTTCGTGCCCTTCGGACGGCCAGGTTCCTGGGACATCACTCCGCACGGGCGGCTTACGCGCGGAAGGCCCTGCAACCTGCACACGAGCGGGCGGAACGGGTAAAGCGCGCACCGGTCGGCATCGTCAAGCAGGGGACACCTCACGTTGCCCACCTGGCTGACGAGGCTCGACAGCGCCCGCTCCGTGAACGAGACGGGGAAATCCACGCGGGGAGACTTCTTCGCCGGACCCAGGACTCCTCGGCCGACCGGGACCCTCGATTCGATCGCGTGCAAGTGCTCGAGCTGCGAAGCGGCCTCGCGCCGGACCCGCGCAAGCTCGGCCGTCGGCAACTGTGCAGAGGCCAGCGCGACAATTTCCGCGTCGAGCGGCGTTATCTCAAAGAGGCCGACACAGCACTCGCAGCAGCCGGGCTTGCATGTGACGGCTTCCGGCGCGGCGTCTTTGAAGGACGCAAACGCGCCCGTCGCGCGCGCGAGCAGCCGGAGATAGTCGTCGATGAGCTTGTCGAGCACTGGAGAGAAGAATCCAATTTTCAAATCGCTGCGATAGTGTCATTGCGAGTCGTGTCGAAGTCCCCCTTAGCCAAGGGGGACTCTCCTATTCGAGGTTCGCTATCCCGATGGCGGCGCAGGCCTCGACGACCGGCAATGCCCTCGGCACGATGCACGGATCATGCCTGCCCGCGAGCCGCAACACCGTCGGCCTGGCGAGCGGCCCTCGCGTGGAAGACGCTTCGCCGCGCGCGGCGTCGTGTCCGAGCGCGACCGTCCGCTGCGGCAGGCGGATCGATGGTGTCGGCTTTATTGCCACCCGGAACACGATCGGCATCGCGGTCGTCATGCCGCCCAGGACGCCGCCGGCGTTGTTGGTTAGGGTCACCAATCGATTTTGGATTTTAGATTTTGGATTTTGGATTGCGGATCGTTGATTTCGGACTTCGGATTTCGGATTTCGGATTTGGGACTGCGGACAACTGTCTGCGACTCCGAAGCCGGAAGCCTGAAGTGGCGTGATGGTGGCCCTGTCGGGCGAACACACTATCGGGTCGTTGTGAGTGCTGCCGCGCATCCATGTCGATGAGAACCCGGAACCGAACTCGACCCCCTTCACGGCGGGCACAGAGAAGAGCAGGGCGGAGAAGAGCCCCTCCACCGAGCCGAAGATCGGCGCGCCGAGTCCGCCCGGGATACCGCCTGCAAGGCACTCGATGATCCCGCCGACGCTGTCACCTTCACTGGCTGCGGCTTCGATCTCGGCGCGCATTGTCTTCTCTGCGCGCTTGTCGACGCACCCTATCGCGCTTCGATGCGCCAGTCTCTGGACGCGCATGATTTCGCGTTCGTCGAGCCAGCGGCGGTTCGAGCCGGGGGGCGAGCGCCACGCCGAGTCATCAGCCCTGTCTGTTCGGCCCGGCAGGGAATCGTCTGAGGTCGCGTGCCATTTGCAGCAAGCGGGCGCATGGTCTTCCAGGCCCACGCTGCCGATCCGCACCGTATGTGCGGCGATCGCGACGCCACGCAGCCAGGGGGTCATCATGGCCACCGCGCCTGCGGCGACGAGCGGCGCGGTCATGCGGCCTGAAAAATGCCCGCCGCCGCGCCAATCGCGCCACTGTCCGTAGCGCAGCCACGCGGCGAGGTCGGCATGGCCGGGGCGAAGCACGTTGCGCAGGTCGCGATAGTCGTCTGAGCGCGCGTCGCGGTTCCTGATAACGATCGCGATGGGTGCGCCGGTAGTCCTCTTGCCGAGGACGCCAGACAGTACCTCGGGTTCATCCGGTTCCCGGCGTGCCGAGACGAGCTTGGACGTGCCGGGCCTGCGTCGCCGGAGCGCGGCGCGGACGGCGTCGAGGTCGAACCGCGTCCCCGCGGGTACGCCGTCGATCACCACCCCGATCGCCGGCCCGTGGCTCTCGCCGAAGAGGGTCAACTTGAAACGGCTTCCGAGTGTGTTCATGCCCGAGAGTCTGCCACAAGGAGAGCAAAGTGTCAACAAATTCAAGTTCAGCGCGAGTTCTGGGCGGCATTGCAGTTCGCCACAGAGTTATAGAGGCACAAAGATGATCGCTTGCGTGAATCGCGATCGTGCGGGCCGTACCCGTTCGCGGATTCCCCGATTGCGAGCCCGCGGTGCGACAAAGATTGACGGCCAGTAGCATGTCTGAGCATGGCTCGTCGGAGCCTTCCACCGGAAAGGCCGTCAACGGCCTCTGGCGGATAGCTGGTGCCCGACAACCCCGCCGTAAACGGCGGGGCCACGGATGCCTGTTGGGGGGGCATTTGAAGAGAAATAACCGAAGCTGAAATCATTGATATCGACCGCGTAATCGGGTATAACAATCTGGGACCGATGATCGTAACGGTGAACGAAATAGTCGGAACGAACGAGAAGGTGAAGTCGCTCGGCCTGGCCCCGGCGATATCCGTGCTGGGGCGCAGGCGTTTCAAGCATGCGGTCATCGAGAATCTTCTCGAATCGCAGGCGACCTTCGAGGCTTTGACGCTCCATATTTCGCAGTCTACCAGTACCTAACGGACTGTCCGAATTTCATCCGCTCCCGGCGCTGAGTCTCTGCAATGAAGATACTCCTCCACGTCTGCTGCGGACCGTGCGCGGCGCACGTCGCAAGAGAGCTCGCGCGCCATCACAACGTGACGCTGTTCTTCTACAACCCCAACGCCTGGCCGGAGGCGGAATACGGGAAGCGACTCGATGCCGCGCGCCGGCTTGCGGAGACGGTCGGTCTTCCGCTCGTCGTCGGGGAGTACGACGCGTCCGCATGGGAGTCGGCGGTCCGGGGACTGGAACAGGAACCGGAAGGTGGACGCAGGTGCGAGGTCTGTTTCGAGTTCCGGCTCGCAAAGACCGCGCAGACGGCAGCCTCGGAAGGCTTCGACACCTTTACCACCACGCTCAGCGTCAGCCCGCACAAGGACGCGGCAACGATAAGCAGGATCGGCGCCCGGCTCGCGAAGTCCCCCTTGGTAAGGGGGGATTCGGGGGGGTGTCTTCCGGAGTCCCCCCTAGCAAAGGGGGATTCAGGGGGTTGTTTCCCGCCCGCAGGTCCCCGACCCGTTGCCGCGTGTGGCGCGACCCTGCTGCCGGGCCTGTCGTTGCGAGCCGCAGCCAGGCAATCTCAGCCGCTGCAGTTTCTCGCCGAGGACTTCAAGAAGCATGACGGATTCAAGAAGAGCCTCGGCGCATGCCGCGAGCTGGACCTGTATCGACAGACGTACTGCGGGTGCAAGTACAGTGTGCGCTCTCGACACGACAAGGCTCGCTGCCCGGAGCGCACGTGAATTGCCACAGAGTCGCAGAGGCACGGAGACGCGCGGACAGGGTGACACGGTGAGCGGGTGAAGGGGTGACAAGGTGACGCGGTGACATGGCGACGCGGCGATCCGAGCCGCGAGCGTCAGCGAGCGACCAATGCATTCCATCGTTGCGCGGGTCTGCCGGCTGCTCCCTGACGGTCGTGGCTCTGTGACTCGGTGCCTCTGTGGCCCTTCTTGCGATGCGACCATCAGTGTACGAGAGGAAAGTTGAATGAACGTCGCGTATTTTGACTGTTTTTCCGGCGCGAGCGGCGACATGATAATCGGCGCGCTGCTCGACGCCGGCGCGAAGATCGACGCGCTGAGGAAGGCGCTTGCGCCGCTCCGTCTGAAGGGCGTGGAAATTGCCGCGCACGCGACGCGCCGTTGCGGGCTGCGCGGGACGAAGTTCGACGTCATCGAGCGCGGCCGCGCGGCGCAGGTCGCAGCCTCGAAGGGGGCGGGGGACTCCGGCGGGCATCATGCGCGCCTGGAACCGCTGTTCGGTGGCAATCCCAGGAAGATGATCAGCCTTGTGAAAAGGTCGCGGCTTCATCCGGAAGTCAAGAACGCGTCGCTGGCAGTCATTGAACGGCTTGTCGCGGCCGAGGCGAAAGTCCACGGATGCCGGCCCGAGGACGTCCATCTTCATGAGCTTGCGTGCGCGGATACCATCGTGGATGTCGTCGGCGCGGTCAGCGCGCTGCGGGCGCTCGGCGTGGAGCGTGTGTTCGTCTCGGCGTTGCCCGTGTGCAGCGGGGTGGTGAAGTGCGCACACGGGCTGTTACCCGTGCCTCCGCCGGCGACGCTCGAATTGATGAAGGGTCTTCCCGTGGTCCACTCGGACGCGGGCCGCGAGCTCGTCACTCCGACCGGCGCGGCGATTCTCGGGACGATCGGCGACGGCTTCGGGACTTGTCCTGAAATGACGATTACGCGTATCGGCTACGGAGCGGGAGCGGTGGATCCGCCGGGCAGGCCAAATATGCTGAGGGTGATCATCGGCGAACCTGTGTCAGCAGGCGAGACGGACACGGTCCTCGTCTTCGAGACGAACGTGGACAACATGACGGGCGAAGAGATCGGCTTCGCGATGGAGCGGTTCTTTGCGGCGGGCGCGCTGGACGCGTACGCGGTTCCACTGGTGATGAAGAAATCGCGGCCGGGCACGATGATCGGCGTGATCGCACCGATCGCGGCGCGCGCGGCGATCGAGGACGTCTTCCTGCGCGATACGGGTACGATGGGCGTAAGATGGCGCGCAGTGAACCGAACGAAACTACGACGGGAATCGGCGCGGGCGGAGACGGTCTTCGGCGCAATCCGCGTGAAGCGCGGGACGCTCGGCGGAAAGACCGTCCAGACGACCGCGGAGTACGACGACTGTCGTCGCACGGCGATCGAGCAGGACGTGCCTCTGCGCGCCGTCCGCAGGGCGGCCCTGCGCGCCGGTTTCGAGCTGGCTGGCAGGAAGAAGGGAGGGCGGACTTCGTAGAAATCTCACACCCGCCGAAGGCGGGATTCCCCTCTCGAGATGGGACGTAGGGGTGTGTTCAACGCCTCCAATGTGATCACCGTGCGACGGCTACCCACCCCCGACCTCTCCGGAGGAGGGGAATGGCGGGCTCTGCGGAGGTGAAGAGGCCCGTCTTTCGTCTCGACACCAGCGGGGCGTACTTGGAGGTGCATTCATGTCCACGAGCAGTCGCGGAAACGCAGGTCTGGTTCGACGATTGGCGTGCAGGGCTTGCGAGCTTGGGGCGGATAAGGCGAAGGTGATTGACGCCGGAACAATCGTGACCGCGTCCTGGGTGCGCTGGAAGTGCCAGTACGGCTGCGGCGGATATCGGAAGCGGCTCTGCTGTCCGCCGAACACGCCCACGCCCGAGCAGACGGCGCAGATGCTGTCCGGCTACCGGCGCGGTGTGTTGATGACCGTCACCGGCGCGAAGGCCGCCGACATCTCCAAGATTGCGGTCGCGCTCGAGCGCGAGGCGTTCCTGGCGGGCTGCTACAAGGCGTTCGCGTTCGGCGCCGGCCCGTGCCGGCTCTGTCCGAAATGCGATCCCGCGGGGCGGTGCCGCCATCCGTACGAGGCGCGGCCGGCGATGGAGGCGTGCGGCATCGACGTGTACGCCACGGTGTGCGGCAACGGGTGGAAGATCGAAGTCGTCCGCAGCGAGGACGACATCCCCAACTACTTCGCCTTGACGATGATCGAGTAGCGTCGCTACTCCCGGAAGGGCGTCGGCCCGACGCTCACGCTGCGGGCTTCAAGCGTGTACGTCTTCCCCGGCAATCACTTCCCTTTTTCCGTCGTCCTCGCCGGCAGGATCAGCGGGAGGCCGTCGGGGCCGACCGGGACGTAGATGGTCGTCGTTGGGCTGGTTGCCGCCACTTCGAGCGCCTTCACCCAGAGGTAGCGGATGTAGTTGTCGCTCAACGTCCCCTGGATTATCTCCTGTGCTTTCGCGATGCCGCCGGCCTCGACGATCTTTCGTTCTGCTTCCAGCTTCTCTTTTTCAAGCACGAATTTCATCTTATCCGCTTGCTGCTCGGCGGCGAGCTTCTCGTCGATCGCGTTCGTGACGAGGTGCGGCAGCGTCAGCCGGCGCATCAGGACGCGCTCCGCAATGATGCCGCGCGCTTCGAGCTCCGTCTTCACCAGCTCGTTGATCGTCTGCTCTATCTCAGACCTGCTTGACATGTACAGTGCCTTCGCCTCGTAGTTGACCGTGACACCCCTCAGGATCGACCGGAACTGCGGGACCACGATGATGTCAATGTACGTGGGTCCGATCTTCTGGAAGACCTCGCGCGCCCTGTCGCGCTTCAGAGAGAAGAGGAGAGAGGCCTCCAACTCGATGGTCAGTCCCTCCTTCGTAGGCACCTGGGCGACTTCCTTCACCTCTTGCGTGCGGACGGACAGCCTGTTGACGCTGCGCCAGAATGCGATCAGGTGGATTCCCTCATCGAGGGTCCAGTCTTCTGCCCGGCCGAAGGTGGTCACGACTCCGATGTGGCCCGTGGGGATGGTCGTCACGGAGCTCACGAGGATCAGCACGACGACGAACACTGCCGCGGCGACGAGGATTCGAGTTGTCATGTCTTGCCTCCAGAACATCATGTTGGTTTCGATGATTCTACGACACCCGCCTGTATTGCGCGGGATTGGATCGCAACCGCCGCCTCTGGATTCCCGCTTTCGCGGGAATGACAGAGACATACTCCGTACGAACTCGCAAAGGCAACCGAGAGGCCGGACAGTCATGGTGCAGGTGAGGATGCCTGCGCAACAATGGCGGCTCGGCGGGAGCTTCGACCTCTTGGTTGTGTCTGCGGGCTCAGGCGGGACGCCTGTGCTACACTACTTCGCCACGATTTCCTTGATGCGCATCAGGCGGGAGAGGTTCGACCGCTCCATCTCGCCGAGCTTCATGCCTATGAACTTTATCGTATCGACGAGGTTCGGGATGAGCGTGTATTCGAGCGCGTTGACCCTACGGCGTGTCTTGTCCAGCTCGGCGGCCAGGAGGTAGAGCGATTTTTCGCGCTCGGCGAGGAGGACGAGGTCGGCGAGCACCTTGTCGAGCGCGTCGAGGGCGATATCAAGTTCGCCGGATGTGCTCGCGTACCCGTAGCACTGGATGCTCCCCTCGCTGCGAAGCGAGATCACCGGCACGTGTACGTTCATGACCGCGCGGGTCTTGACATCAACGAGGACCCGGCGGTTCGGGAAGCTGACGGCGGTCTCGAGCGCCTCCTTCGACATGGTCGCGCCGGCAAGGACGAAGCTGCGGAACGCCTGTGTGAGGTGCGAGTCGACGTTCTCCCTCATCTCCTTGATGTTCTCGATGAGGGTCATGAACTGCTTCATCAACTCGTCCTGCTTGTCCTTGAGCAGCTTGTGGCCCCGCCGGGCGAGCTTCAGCCGCCGCCGAAGCCGCATCAGTTCCATTCTCGTTGCATTGCTCGTAATGATCATCTTCTGTGACGCCTATTGTTCCCAGGGCGACCAAGCGGAACTCAGAAGCTGGAACTCGGAAGTTGGAACACAAACCAGGTACCAGGCTCACTTGCCTCGTTGTCTTGCGGTCTTCGCGGAGGCGACGAATATTCGCGTCAGTTGATCGGCTTCAGCGTGCAATTCTCGGATGAGATCCGCCGAAACTACGCCGACCTCGGCGAGTAGCTCAAGCCAATAAGCTGATTCATCTGCTTCTTCTTCCGCCAATCCCAGCTTGTAGAGGAAATCAGCGTTCGACCTGGCCCTTCGAGCGCTGCGATAGTTGGCTCCCACGGATGTCCCTGCCCGCACCAGTTGGTGCCCGAAATGGTCGGCGGCTCGACTGCGCGGCAGGGTCTCCACAAACTTGGCCACACATACGGCAAAAGTCTTTGTTCTCTGCTTCAAGTCCTGATACCGGCCCGGGTCTTCTCGCACAGTCAACATCGGCCTGGCCGACACGCAATCAACGTACTCTTTTCTCTCGGCAGGCTTGTCCCGCTTGCCTCGCACCCTCAGCTTGCCCCCTTTCGGTTTCTTCCGCACTCCTCGGCCCTCCAACCAAGCTCATGAGTCCGCCCTTCATCTTCATACTTCCGAGTTCCGACTTCCGAGCTCCAACTTCCACTACGTCAACGCCTCCGGCGAGTGTTTCTTCGCGAACCTCGGCAGGTACTTGTCCAGCCACGCCTGCCGGATACGCTTGAGTTCGACCGTCGGGAAGACGCCCAGCAGTTCCCAGCCGAGGTCGAGCGTCTGTTCGATCGTGCGGTCCTCGTATTCGCCCTGGCCGATGAACCGCGTCTCGAACTGGTCGGCGAATCTGAAGAACATCTGGTCGACCTCTGAGAGGGCGGCCTCGCCAAGGATCACCGCCAGTTCCTGCGCCTCTTTGCCGCGCGCGTAGGCCGCAAATAGCTGGTTGAATATGTCCGCGTGGTCCTCGCGGGTCTTGCCCTTGCCGATCCCCTTGTCTTTCAACCGCGAGAGCGAGGGCAGCACATCGATCGGCGGCCGGATGCCCTTCCTGTGCAGCGTCCTGCTTACGATGATCTGCCCCTCCGTGATGTAACCGGTCAGGTCCGGGATCGGGTGCGTCTTGTCGTCGTCCGGCATCGTGAGCACGGGGATCTGTGTGATGGAGCCTTTCTTGTCCTTGATTCGTCCCGCGCGCTCGTAGATGGTCGACAGGTCGGTATAGAGGTAGCCCGGGTAGCCCCGGCGGCCGGGGATTTCCTTTCGTGCCGCGGAGATCTCGCGCAACGCCTCGCAGTAGTTGGTCATGTCCGTGAGGATGGCGAGGACGTGCATGCCCTTTTCGAACGCCAGGTACTCCGCCGTGGTCAAGGCCATGCGCGGCGTGGCGATCCGTTCGATGGCCGGGTCGTCGGCGAGATTGAGGAAGAGCACCGCTCGGTCGATTGCGCCGGTCTTGCGGAACTCGTTCATGAAGTAATTGGCTTCTTCGAACGTGATACCCATCGCCGCGAAGACGACGGCGAACGGTTCCTGGGTGCCGCGTACTTTGGATTGGCGCGCGATCTGCGCCGCGAGCCGGTTGTGGGGGAGGCCGGCCCCGGAGAAGATCGGCAGCTTCTGGCCGCGGACGAGCGTGTTGAGTCCGTCGATCGCGGAGATGCCCGTCTGGATGAACTCCGAGGGGTACGCGCGCGCGTACGGGTTGAGCGGATTGCCGTTGATGTCGAGGCGCTTCTCGGGTAGAATCCTCGGCCCGTCGTCGATCGGCCGGCCCAGTCCGTCGAAGATCCTGCCAAGCATGTCGGTCGACACGCCGAGTTCGATGCCTCGGCCGAGGAATCGCACCCGCGTGGTGAAGACATCGACGCCGCGCGAACCTTCAAAGAGCTGTACGAGCGCCTTGCCGGTCTCCACCTGCAAGACCTTTCCCTGGCGGACGTCCCCGTTGGGCAACTCGATCTCCACGAGCTCTTCGTACTTCACGTCCTCGACGTCTTCGACCAGTACGAGCGGACCCACGATCTCCTTGATCGTCATGTACTCTTTGAGCATCTCTTTCAAACCTCAATGACTGCGGTATCGAGTAGCGAGCAGTGAGTAGCGAGGGAAGGCAATCCACGAGTTCCCTGCTTTCCCCTCACTACTCAGATTCCGCTGAACAAAGAACCTTGCTGTCATGCCGAACTCGTTTCGGCATCTCCTCTACCCTTGGACAAGGAGATTCTGAACCGAGTTCAGAATGACAAAACGGGGGCTTTTTCAGCGGAATCTACTCAGTGTTCACTACTTCCCAATCGTCTCGGCGACCTCTTTCCGGACGAGGTCGGTGATCCCATCTATCTTGGCCATCTCGGTCTCGGGCGTGAACTTGGCGCGGGCGATGTTCTCCCGGACCTTCATCTTTGCAAGCTTGTCGATCGCGGCGCCCTTCGTGAGCGCATCCCCGCAGATCTCGTGCATGGTCATGATCAGTCTCAGCAGCCTGAACTGCTTGTCGGCCGAGGCGTAGGTATCGACCTCGTCGAAAGCGACCTGGTGGAGGAAATCCTCGCGGATCGAACGAGCGCTCTCGAGGGTCAGCCGGTCGCGGGGTGAAAGCGCGTCCATGCCGACCAGTCTCACGATATCCTGGAGATCGGCCTCATTCTGCAGAAGCCTCATGGCGTCCCTGCGCAGGTCCGGCATCTTTTCGTTCACATTCTTCCGGTAGTACGGCTCCAGGCTGTCGAGGTAGAGGGAGTAGCTGTTGAGCCAACTGATGGCGGGGAAATGGCGCCTGAAGGCGAGGACGTCTTCGAGGCTCCAGAAGACCTGTACGACGCGGAGCGTGGACTGCACGACCGGGTCGGAGAGGTCGCCGCCCGGGGGCGAGACCGCGCCTATGACGGTGAGCGAACCTTCGCGCGGATGCGTGCCACAACAGACGACCTTGCCCGAGCGCTCGTAGAACTCGGCGATACGCGTCCCGAGGTAGGCGGGGTAACCTTCTTCGCCCGGCATTTCTTCGAGCCGGCCCGAGATCTCGCGCATCGCTTCCGCCCAGCGCGAGGTCGAATCCGCCATGAGGGCGACGTTGTAGCCCATGTCGCGGAAATACTCCGCGATCGTGATACCGGTGTAGACAGAGGCTTCGCGTGCCGCGACGGGCATGTTGGACGTATTGGCGACGAGCACGGTGCGTTTCATCAACGGCTCGCCGCTACGCGGGTCCTTCAACTCCGGGAACTCGAGAAGGACGTCGGTCATCTCGTTGCCGCGCTCGCCGCAGCCGATGAACAGGACGATCTGCGCGTCGGCCCACTTGGCGAGCTGGTGCTGGATGACGGTCTTGCCGGAACCGAACGGGCCGGGCACGCACGCGGTGCCGCCCTTGCCGACCGGGAAGAACGTGTCGAGCACCCGCTGCCCGGTGAGCAGCGGCTCGTCGGGCTGGAGCTTCTTGGCCGTCGGGCGCGGTCTCCGCACCGGCCATTTCTGGAGCATCGTGATCTCTTTTACCCCCGTCCGGGTCTCGATGCGCGCGACCGTGTCGTCAAGCGTGAATGACCCGCGCTTGATGTCAACGAGTTTCCCCTCGACGTCCGGCGGGACCATTATCTTGTGCAGCACGAGCGATGTCTCGGCGACGGTGCCGAGGATGTCGCCGCCGATCACGAGCGTGCCGGCCTTGAGCTGCGGTTCGAAGTCCCATTTCTTCTTGTGGTCGAGCGGCGGGACGTTGACGCCGCGTGTGATGTAGTCGCCGCTGACTTCGCGGACGAGGGAAAGCGGACGCTGGATTCCGTCGTAGATCGAGCTGATGAGGCCGGGGCCGAGTTCGACGCTCAGGGGCATTCCGGTTGAGACGACCGGCTCGCCGGGCCCCAGCCCGCCCGTCTCTTCATAGACCTGGATGGAGGCCTTCTCGCCGCGAAGCTCGATCACTTCGCCGATGAGCGACTTCTCGCTGACGCGCACGACGTCGAACATCTTGGCGTTCCTCATGCCGTCAGCGACGACGAGCGGCCCCGAGACCTTGACGATTCTTCCTTGTTGCATGGTCATTTCCGAAGAAATCCAATGAAGATCAGTACTGCCACAGAAACATTTCGGTAACCAGTCATTCCCGCGGAAGCGGGAATCCAGTTTCTGCCGCTTCCGGTTCGCTGGATTCCCGCTTGCGCGGGAATGACAGAGAGGCACGGCCAGTGGTTCATGACGATTCAGATTGCAGGTAACCTGCCGCCTACCGCTCCCTCACGGTCGCGGCACTGATTCCGAATTTCAAATGTCATGACCCGCTATCCGCGTTTCCCCATCAGGTCCGAACCGACGGCCTTCTTGACTGCTTCGCGTATCCCGCCGAGCGCGAGTCCCATGCTCCCCTCCATGCTGGGAATCAACACTACGCTTGGCAGCGTCCTGAACCTCAGGTCGTTCAGCTCTTCCTTGACGTGCACGGAGAGGTTTTCGGTCAGAAAGACAATCGAATACTTGTTCCTGACGACCGTATCCAAAACGGCCCGAACATCGGCAGCGCCGGCCGGGAAGACATCCACGCCGATGGCCTTGAAGCAAAGGACCGTGTCTCTGTCGCCGACGACTGCGATGTTTGACATACAAACCCCCGGATTTTGGAATTTAGATTTTAGATTCTGGATTGTCTTCCGCGTTCACAATCAGAATCCAACCCCCGAAATCCAAAATCTAGAATCCAAATTCCCTACGCCCCCGCATACTCCGCGAGCACCGCATCATCGACCTTGTTCTGCTTGCCTACGAGGAGTATCCTGAGCATCTCCGTCTCCCGGAGCTTCCGGCGCACGAACACGAAGACCGGCTCCGGCCCCATCGAAACGAACCGGGCCAGGTGCAGGAACTCCGCTCTAGACTCGCCGGAGAGTCGCTCGAACCTGGCGAAGCTGCCCTTGCTGTCCAGGTAGGCCGCGGCATCCTGGACAACGGTCGCGAGCTCCGATTGTGACAATGTCAACGCGATCTCTTCGATCGAAGCAGCCGTGCAGGCCGCCAGGGATTCCCGTGGAAGTGTTCCGCCTGCAATGAAGGACGAGTCCCACGAGCCGGGCTTGCCCTTGCGGCGCCTTGCGCGGAGCATCACGCCGATGTTGTACAGGTCTATCTCGAGCTTCGCGAGTTCGACGAAGAACCGCGACGGCAACTTCCTCGACAGCTCCAACAGGCAGGCGAACATGCGCCTGTCCACGTGCTCGTCAATCGTCACTCCGTCGACCTGAGGTCCGGCCGACGCAGGCAGGGCGGGCGCGCCCCCGCCGGCCTGCTCCTGTGGCCGGCGCGACCCGAGTGCCGAGACGAGCGCGGCGCCCGCGTCCGCGACATGGCGCGGCAGCTTCGTCCAGTCCTCCTCATGCGCGGCGGTCTTGATCCTGTCCGGGGGAATGGTCCCGTGCGCGGAATACGCGTCCTCCGCCGCGGGGCCGAGATACTTCTGTTTCAGCGCGAGCCTCACGTTGTGAAAATCCTCGCGGACCCGTATCAGCTCGAGGTACCGGGGCGACTGGAACAGCTTCTCGCCCAGCTCGAGTACCCTCGCCCGTTCGGCTTCAAGGGCCCGCTCCCAGTCGGATCGCGAACTGAGATGCGCCACGACGCCACCGTACGCCGTCTCCGCAAGGATCCGTCCCACCGTCTCCGAATCCCGCGCCTCGGCAAGCCTGTCGAAGACCGACCTGTCCAGGAGAGACGGCTCCTGCGCGCGGATATTGCCCACCGCGTACGCATAGCGCGTATTTTCTCGAAACAGGGCTGCCGTGTTCCAGTACTTCATTTGGTCTTCTCAGCCTTGAGCGCCTTTGCGAGGCGCTTGTCGGCAAGCGCGAGTATCTGCACCGCGAGGTACGCGGCGTTCTTTGCGCCGTTTATCGCCATCGTTGCGACCGGCACGCCGGACGGCATCTGGACGGTCGCAAGCAGCGCGTCGAGTCCGTTCAGGGCGCCGGACGCCAGCGGCACGCCGATGACGGGCAGAGTCGTGCGCGCCGCGACCGCACCGGCCAGGTGCGCGGCCATCCCCGCGCCGGCGATTATCACCGCAACGCCCTTGGTCTCCGCGTCCTTGACGAGACGCGCGACCTTGACGGGACTTCGGTGCGCCGACGCGACGGTCATCATGTGCCGGACGCCGAACTTCGTCAGAATGTCCGACGCGGGCTGCATGAGAGGCTTGTCGCTCTCGCTGCCCATCAGGATCAACACTGACCTACTGTTCACTGCTCGTTCTCCATGCTTGGCGTCGTCAGGATGTCGATGTCTTCCGTGTGTCTGGCGTATCCATAGCAGCGGGCGGCAAGGGCGCCGAGGACTGCGAATGGAACTCCTTCCCCGGCAAGACGCCGTCCAAGTTCCTCGAGGGCGGCTGCGATGTCCTTCTGATGCACGAGGTCTCTCCGGAGTTCTTCGACAAGTGTTCCCGCGGCGCGATCGGCCATGTCCTCTTTTCACTCAATGCGCAAAGAGCATCGACAGCAGGCGCTGCCTTCTACACCATTCTACCCGAACAGCGTGCCCGCGACATCCGACTCCATCCTGTCTCTGACCGCCTTCAACATGGCCGGGAACGTGATGTTGAGTTCGGTCCTTCCGCTTCTGAGGACGAAGCCGCCACCGGTCTCCTCCTTCTGCGTAATCAGCTTGAGATGTCCCTTGCGCGACTTGCCGCTCGGCGATTTCGCGCGTTCGACCTCCTTGTTCGCCTCGTCGATGAATGCGCCGCCAAGCCGGACCGCGTCGCGCTCGGAAACGACCGCCGTCTCGTCGCCGCGGTCAACATATTTCAACAACAGGCTCAGGATCAGCCTGCGGTACTTGTCGTCCGGCAGCCTCTGCACGGATTCCAGCGTCTTCTCGAAGGCGAGGCTGATGAGCTTCTGTTTTTCTGCGAGAAGCCTGTTGCGCCCCTCGAGCCTGGCGGCGGACACGAGGCGTTCCTTTGTGACGGCGGCGTGTTGCTGCGCCTCGGCCCGGGCCGCGGCGAGTATCTTCTCGACGGCGGCCTGAGCCTCGCCGAGGATTGCGCATTTCTGCGAGTCCGCGGCAGTCCTTGACTGCTCCATCGCCTTCGCTGCGTCGGCGTCAATGCGCGCGAGGATATCTTCAATTGGCATGGCAGTGTCGTCCTCTATTGACCGAGGAACTTGGGATCGGGGGCGCCGACCCAAAGAAGGACGCTCGCAACGAAACCGAGCACGGCGTAGAACTCGACAAATACCCCGAGGATCAGCCCGCGGGCGGACTCGGTGGCTTTCTTTGCGGTCAACTGAATCGCCGACACGCAGACCTTTCCCTGCCAGATGGCGGACACCAAGCAAGCCCACGCAACCGGCTGGCATACCAGGAACCACTTCAGACCCTGGTCAGGGGTTAGATCCGGCAATTTGCCGTCGATGAATCCGAGCTTCATGGCCGCCAGAAGGGCAATCAGGAATCCGTATATGCCCTGGGTCCCGGGAAGGCCTACGAGAGGAAGGAGTCGGCCGAACTTTGTCGGGTCTTCGGACAGAACCCCGGCCGCCGCTTGACCTGTAAGACCGATTCCCCATGCCGACCCGATTCCCGACAACACGACCGCCATTGCGATGCCGAGCAATGCGACTTCAATCCCAGCCATTCCTAGCATTGCGACAACCTCCAAAAAAACGGATACTTTCCAACAGAAGCGGCAACTACGCGGCTATGCGGTTGCATCCACAAGAACCACACGATCCAACTCCTCGCGGAACGGCGAGAACACCTCTCCTCCACCGTCATAGAACTTGCTGAAGTACTCCACAAACTGGAGTCTGGTGCTGTGAACGAATCCGCCAAGTGTATTGATCACCAGATTGAAAGTGTGTCCGATCAGCAGAAGCGCTATGCCGACGACCCAGCCGACATAGGGTAGCATGTCAATTGCAATGCCCGCCAACTTATTCACAACCATCGCGAGAATGCCGGTTGACAGACCGATTGCGAAAAGGCGGGAGTAGGAAAGCACGTCGCCCAGGAAACCTGTTATTCCGTACAAAGAATACGCGCCTGCGACAAGACGTACTCCAGGGTTCCTATGCATCCGGCCATGGAAGAACAAGATGATGACCGCGCCGAGCCCGGCGCCGACCGCGCCGATCCAGAGCCACAACGAAGGCAGCACGCCGCCCCAAGCGAGCCCGAACAGTACGACACAATTGAGAAAGAGGACCCACGCCCCCTGGTCAATAAGGCCGTCGAGCAACTGGCCCGACCGCGCCTGCTTGTAGATCTTGATGAAGAGCCCCATGTTTATCTGCAGGAAGCCGAGGGCCAGCGTCACCACCCAGAACGCGAGCGGGTTCACCATGGGGTCCAGCAGCAGCACGGCCTTGCGGGCACGCACGAGAAACGAGAGCGACTCGGGGAACTGGTCGAACGCAAGCCCGAAATACCCGCCGGTCACGATTCCCACGGCGACCGTGAGCGTCCCTCCGAGGGCGAGTATGGTGAACAGCTTCTTGATTGCCCGACCGCGCAGCGCCTTCTTCACGAGCAGGAACGATACGATCGCGAGCACGAGCCCGTAGCCCGCGTCCGTCAGGCAGATCGCGAAGTACAACGTGATGAATGGCGCGAAGAGGGGCGTGGGATCGGGCTCCTGGTGTGTCGGGCGGGAATACAGGTCGGTGAGGAACTCGAAAGGGGTCACGAGCCTGTTGTTGTCGTATTCCGTCGGCGGGACCTCGTCCTTGAGGGGTTCAAGCTTGATGAGCTCGACCTCCCTCATGACTTGCAGAGAGTCCTTGACCCGCGCGAAGTCCGCCGTGCGGATCCATCCTTCGATCATGAAAGACTGCGGCGTCCTGGCGAGACAGTCTTCGATCCGCTTTCTCTCCGAGAGGAACCGGAGATGTTCCGCGGCGATGACGAGCTTGTCCCTGAGTGATGTGCTCTCGCGCATCTCCGACTCGATCTCGCGCCGGCGTTTCACCGTCGCGGCGCTGTCCGCATCGAGGCGGGCTACGAGGACCCTTGGCGTTCCTTCGACCTTTCCGAGCTCCTTGAACGACACGCGCTCGATCCCGACCTGCTTCAGCACCTCGGCGACGTTCGATTCATGTTCCCTGGCAAAGAAGACGATTACGCGCGAAAGGCCCTCGGTCTGGTCGACTATCGCAAGGTGAAAGAGCGGCGTCACCGCGCGCAGGCCGAGGTCGAGTTGGACGAGCTTCGGTGTGGCGACGACGCCCATCACGATGTCGACGCTGCGCGTCGGCGCCAGTTCGCGCAGGGGGATGTCCAAGTTGACCCACGGCGCAAGGTGGTCTCGATTTAGCTTGTTACGGGCCAGGGCCGTTTCGAGCTCGATGTATTCTTTCTCGATGGCGTTGAGTCTCTCGACGGCCGATCGGCAGTCGAAATCCTTCACCACGGACTCGTATTCTTTTCGCGTGGTCTGGACGAACGGGGCGGCCTGTTTGCCCTTCTCCTGTGAGAAGCGCGACATGAACGCGATTGCCTGGCGGGCGCGCGCGAGCTGTTCGTCGATGGTCTGATCCGCGGTCTCCTGACGCGTCACGAGGTCTTTCCATGCCTCGTCACCGGCGCGCGTGCGCAGGTCGGTGACGTGCACGGCTCCGCATCTGTGGAGCGCG
>JAVHLO010000249.1:2830-5613 GCA_031082105.1 Planctomycetota bacterium | reverse complement strand
AGGGCGGAGTGGCGTCTCCGAAGGAACGGCACTCCGCTGCGGCTTCGTGCCTTACTACAAACTGCACTACTCGGACCGGCTGCTAGGAGACAGCCTTCCCGGACTCACGCAGAGCGCGAAGCACCGTCTCGGGGCCGAGTGGCAGATCCCTCATCCGCACTCCCGTTGCGTCGAAGAAGGCGTTCGCAATTGCGGCTGCGGTCGGGATGGCTCCGGCCTCGCCGATCCCCTTTGCGCCGAACGGTCCCGCGGGGTCGTCCGTCTCGATCAATGCGGTCCGTATCGGCGGCATGTCCTTTGACGTGACTATCTTGTAGTCCAGGAAGGTGGGATTCTTGACCTCGCCCTTGACGATCTGGAGGTTCTCGTAGATCCCGTAGCCGATCCCCTGTGCCGCGGCGCCTTCGAGTTGTCCCTCCAGGAGCATCGGGTTTATCGCCTTGCCGACGTCGTTGGCCACGGCAAAATCAACAACGGTCACCTTGCCTGTTTCGGTGTCGACCTCGATCTCGACGGCCTGCGTTCCAAAGCTGTACGTCACCGAAATATTTCCGCAGAAATTGCCGTCCTGCCGTTCCTGGGGAGGGTCGTAGAAGTGCTCCGCCACGATGACCGCGCCGTCGGTTTTGAAATGGAGCTTCCTGAGCACCTTCACCAAGGAGACGTTTTTCGTCGAATCCGATTTCGAGTAGACGACCCTGTCGTTTATGTCGAGGTCGTCACACGGCGCATTGAGCATCAAGGCGGCGGATTCGAGGATTCTTGTTCTGGCCTTGGCCGCGGCCATGCGCGCCGCATTGCCCGCGATGAAAGTCGTTCTCGATGCGTGGACGCCGACATCCCAGGGCTTCACGGAAGTATCGGTGTTGATGACCGTCACATCCTCGGTTCTCACGCCGAGCTCCTCGGCGGCTATCTGTGCCAGGACGGTCTCGGACCCCTGGCCGATGTCGGTGGAGCCCGTGATCAGGGTGACTTTTCCGAAGTCGTCGAGCTTCACTATCGCGCCGCAGCCGTCCGACATGTAGACCCTCGCGCCGCCGCCGACATGGAAATACGAGGCGAGCCCCACGCCCCTCTTGACGCGGTCCCCCTTCGGCCCGGGCTTCTTCTCCTTCCAGCCTATCATTTCGGTTGCCTTCTTCAGGCAATCTCTGAGGCCGCAAGTGGTCACCTTCATGCCCTGCGCGGTGACGTCGCCGGGTTCGTTGCAGTTGAGGAGTCTGAACTCGAGCGGGTCCAGGCCGAGCTTCTCCGCAAGCTCGTCCATCTGGGACTCTACGCAGAAGGTGCCCTGCAAATTCCCGTAGCCCCTGAAAGCGCCGGCGTACATGTTGTTCGTGTAGACGATCGTCGTCTTGAATCTGACGTTCTTCACCCGGTAAAGCGACGAAAAGGGGTTCATCATCACGTACGGAATGGTCGCGCCCCAGGAGACGTATGCCCCGTTGTCCATCAGGACGTGGGCATCGCGGTAGACGAGCTTTCCGTTCTTGTCGACGCCTGTCTCGCAATCCACAATGACCGGCTGTCTGCAGGGCGTGGCGAAAAACTCCTCCTGTCTCGTGAAGGTTATCTTGACCGGCTGTCCGGTGATCCTGGCGAGGTGTGCGCATATTATCTCGTAGGGATAGAGGTCGAGCTTGGAACCGAATCCTCCTCCGATGACCGGCTGAATGACCCGTATCCTGGAGCCCGCTATGCCGAGCACGTCAGCGAGGTCCTTCTGGTACAAGAACGGCACCTGGGTGGGCGAGTACATCGTGAGGTTTCCGTTGGTGTCCCAGTCGGCCACGCAACAGCATGTTCCGAGGCAGGTGTGGGTGACGTAGTGCAGCTTGAAGCGGTCCTTGACGACGTGCGCCGATTCTCTTTTGGCGGCTTCGACATCGCCGGCCTGGTAGTCGTACTTCATCTGCACGAGGTTGTCCGGCGCATATTCGTGGATCACGGGCGCGCCCTTCTTCAGCGCCTCCCCGGGATCGAATACCGCCGGGAGCTCTTCGTACTTGACGTCGATCAGGTCCAGCGCCTCTTCGGCGGTATCTTCATCAATGGCGGCCACCGCGGCCACTTCATCACGCAATGACCTGACCTTGTCGCGTTTCAACGGCGGGTTGTCCTTCTTGAATCCGCAGTTGAGCGCCGGCAGGTCCAGCGCGGTGATCACGGCCTTGACCCCCGGAAGGGCCAGCGCCCTGGAAGAGTCGATGGACACAATCTTCGCGTGCGGATACCTGCTCCACAGAATCTTCCCGTGCAGCATGTTTGGCAGCCTGATGTCCTGCGGGTATATCGCTTTTCCGCGCGACTTCGCCTCGGCGTCAAGCTTCGGCTCCCGCTTGCCGATGTTCGTGTATTTCTTGTCATTCATACTTGTGGGCCTCGACCACCGCTTCGACGATCTTGGCGTATCCGGTGCACCGGCACAGATTGCCGGAGATGGCATCTCTCGCTTCAGCCTCGGTCGGCCTGGGGATTCTGCCGAGGAAATCCTTTGCGGCGAGTATCATGCCGGGCGTACAGAAACCGCACTGGATTGCGCCGTGTTTCACGAACGCCTTCTGAACAGGATCCAGTTCCCCGTTCTTGGAGGAAAGCCCTTCAATCGTTGTGACCTCGGAGCCGGCCGCATCGAGGGCTAGAACAAGGCAGGAATTGACGGCCTTTCCATTCATCAACACCGTGCATGCCCCGCAGTCACCCGTGCCGCATCCCTGTTTGGTGCCGGTCAGGTTCAGTTCTTCACGCAATACATCCAGCAGTTTCATGTCGGGGTGCGC
>JAVHLO010000249.1:0-2820 GCA_031082105.1 Planctomycetota bacterium | reverse complement strand
CATGCGCGATGCCGTTGACGGTGATGTTCATCAGGACTTTCATTTTCCACACCTCCTCACGGCGATCTCCGCCGCGCGCTTAAGACAGAGGGCGGTCATTTCGCGCCTGTACTCCGCGGAACCGCGGACGTCGTCTATCGGAGAAATCTCCTTGCGGACTGCGTCCGCCGCAGCGGCAAGGTCTTGTGCGCCCAGCGCCGAGCCTTTCAAGAGGGACTCCGCTTGTCTGGCCCTGACGGGGGTCGGCGCACAGGCGCCTACGATGACTCTGGCGTCGCGACACTCTCCGCCGGCGAAATCGAGCGCGACGGCCACGCCTGTTATGGCGATCTCAAGAGACTGCCTTATCTTGTGTTTCATGTACGCGCAGCCTACGGTGGGCCGCGGTTTCTTCAAGAGTACATGCGTGACGATTTCGCCGCGCTTCAGATTCGGCCGGCCGGGGCCCTTGAAAAAATCCTCGAGCAACACCCGCCTCTTGCCGCGGGGAGAACAGACGCTCAATGCCGCCCCGAGCGCGATGAGAATGGGCGCGCTGTCCGCGGACGGCGCCGCGTTGCACAGGTTGCCGCCGATGGTCGCAAGGTTCCGTACCTGGTGCGATGCAATGGTCCGGGCCACTTCCGCAAGTATCGGGAGGTTACTGTTGACGACGTCGGAAAAAATGATGTCGTTGAAGGTAGTCAATGCGCCGATCGTCAGCGTATTCCCTTTCCGCTGGACTCCGCTCAGTCCGGGGATGCGTTTGATGTTGACAAGATGGTCCGGGTGGAGTCTCTTCAGCCTTGTTCGGGGTATGATGTCGGTGCCGCCCGCATAGACCATGGCTCCGGGGCCGAGTCTGCCGAGCAGATTCGACGCCTCCTTCAGGGTCCTCGGCTGGTGGAACTCAAAGTGTCTCAATTCCGGTCACCCTCACAAGCGACGGTTGTTCATTCTACTGGTGTTTGCACAGCCAATGCAACCATCTCTGGATTCCCGCTTTTCCGCCAAGGCGGATCCCGCTCTGAGCGGGACGCGGGAATGACAAGAGAGAATTTCCTTAGCAAAGAAACCGTCAATAATATAGACGTCATTCGCAATCTTGTCAAGGACTTTCCCACGATGCAGGGCTACACCGAAACGACTACTCGCGCCCTCAGGCGGCTTGCTCCGGCCTCCTCAAAGTCCGCTGGCTCGTTCTCCAGCATCCTGATCTGGTCGGTGCGAACACAGAAATCGACCCGGTCTCCAATCGACAGACCGCGCTTCATCGGGGCGAGGAATTCGTGTCCCGCGGCGCGGAGGATCATGCATCCGAGGCCCGAGTCCACCCTTGCAACCTCGCCGCTGAGGATGCTCATCACGCCCAGGAATGTGGCGACCTCCCGCGTGGACGGCTTGCGGAATATCTCGTACCGGGTACCGGTCTGTTCCAGCCTGCCGTTCATGATGACCGCCGCCCGCTCGCCGAGCGCGAACGCCTCATCCAGGTCGTGTGTGACGTGGATCACGGTCGTTCCGAGCTTCGAGTGCATGATCTTCATCTCCGCCCAGAGCCGTTGTCTCAATTCCGTATGCAGCGCGGAATAGGGCTCGTCTAGCAGAAGCAGTCTCGGCCTGATCACAAGCGCCCTCGCCAGCGCCACCCGCTGGCGTTCGCCGCCGCTGAGGTTCTGTATGTCGCGGTCGAGGAGCGCTCCAATCTGCAACTGCTCGACGACCTCGTCGAACGCCTTCATCGCTTCGGAATCACGCCTGCCTCTGATGTTCAGCGGAAACCTGATGTTGTCCTGCACCGACAGGAACGGGAAGAGGGCATAGTCCTGTGGAACATAGCCCAGCCCGCGCTCCTCCGGAGTGCGGGCCGAGACGTCCTTGCCGTCGATCAGCACGCTTCCGGGCGGGTTCTTGTGAAGTCCGGCAATGCATTCGATCAGCATCGTCTTGCCCGCGCCGGTTGGGCCGAGCACCACGAAATACTCGCCGGCCCGCACGGACAACGAGATGTTGTCCAGCCGGAAGCTGCCGCCGGAAAATGATAGTCCACGCAACTCGATCATGCAACGCTCCGTCCGCCCACCAGCCTCAGGGCCAACAACGCCGCGCCGGCGATCATCGCAAGCACCAGGATCACCGCAACGGCCCGCTCGACGTTGGCCGTTGCGAAACTCAGGTTGATCTCGATCGGCAGGGTCGAGGTCTTCATCGACGTCGCGCCGGCGAGGGTCACGGATGCGCCGTATTCCCCGATCGCCCTTGCCCACGTCAGGATCAATGCGGCAAGCACGCCGGGCCGGGCCAGCGGCAGCGTTACCTTGCGAAAAGCCTGAAACGCCGTGCAGCCCATGACGCGCCCGACGGCAACGTATCGCGTGTCAACCATGTCAAATGTCGACTTGAGCAGTTTCGTTGCCAACGCCACGACCACCGTGAACTGCGCAAGGACAAGGCCGGGCACCTCGAATACGAACCCGAGCACATTGCCCTCGATGAACCGTCCCGGAGGCGTGGTCGAGAACACCAGGAGCGCCGCCCCGAGCGCGATCGGGGACAGCACGATCGGCAGGTCAATCAGCGTGTCAACCACGGTCTTGCCGCGGAACTGCAGGCGCGAAAGCGCGTACGCCGCCGGAAGGGCGATTAACATCGCCGCCAACGTCGAGATGGTCGCCGTGAAAACGCTGAGCCTGACTGCGAACAGGATCTCCCGCGAGACCAGAATGCTGCAGAATCGCGAAACACTGGTGGAGCCGGCAAGCGACAGGAGCAGTCCGCCGAAGAACAGACCAAGGACTGCAAGGGGAGTCCCCATCGCCGCAATGAAGATCTTGTCTCTTG
>JAVHLO010000248.1:4515-5672 GCA_031082105.1 Planctomycetota bacterium | reverse complement strand
CTGAATTCCCGCTTTCGCGGGAATGACAGAGACGTCTTGTTTTCGGAATCGCCAAAGGCGATTTGGGCCACGGCCGAGCCGGCTTTGGCGCTGAACAGATGGCAACCGACCCTGAAAACACAGGCCGCGTGCACGTGATTCCGCGCACGCCGGTTGTCCGGATGCAGGACATCTGCAAACGGTTCGGCGGCACCGTCGCGAACGTGAGCGTCCATTTTACCCTGACCGAAGGCGAAGTCCATGCGCTCGTCGGCGAGAACGGCGCGGGCAAGACGACCCTCATGAACATCCTGTACGGGCTCCACTGGCCCGACAGCGGCCGCATCGAGGTCTTCGGTCGCACCGTGAGGCATCACTCCCCTGCCGACGCGATCCGCGCTGGGATCGGCATGGTCCACCAGCATTTCATGCTCGTGCCGACGCTTAGCGCGGCTGAGAACGTCGCGCTCGGCCGCGAGCCGACGCGGCTGGGTTTCGTCTACATGCGCCGCGAGGCAGAGCAGAAGTTCGAGTCGATCGCCCGCGAGTTCGGGTTCAAAGTGGCGCCGGGCGCGCTCGTTCGCAACCTCTCGGTCGGCGAGCGCCAGGAAGTGGAGATCATCAAGGCACTCAGCCGCAATGCGCGCATTGTCATCCTTGACGAGCCGACCTCGGTCCTTTCCGGGATCGAATCGGAAAGGCTCTTCGCAACGGTCCGGAGCATGGCCGCGGCCGGCAAGAGCGTCGTATTCATCACCCACAGACTGCGCGAGGTGATTGACCTCGCCGATACGGTCACGGTCCTGCGCAAGGGGATCGTTGTGGCCACGATGCCCACGGCGGCGGCCTCCGTCCCGGAGCTTTCGCGATTGATGATCGGCGCGGAGTCGGTGACACTCGTCCCCCCCCTGTCCGCGCCCAGGCCGGCGTTGCACGTTCTGACCAAGGAGCAGGCGACGCCGCCGACAACGGAGCCTCCACGCGCCGCCGCGCCGGCTTGTCCGGTCCAGTCGCAATCGGACGCGGCATCCGGCGGTGAAGGCGCGTCTCCTCCCACTGCCCCTGCCGGCGCGGATGCGGCAGGAGCCGGCGCCGGGGCGATTGCCGCGCTGCGGCCCGGCGTGGCACCCGCCGCGGCAGGTACGGAACTACCGCTCGTCATCCGCAGGCTCGTCGTC
>JAVHLO010000248.1:0-4505 GCA_031082105.1 Planctomycetota bacterium | reverse complement strand
GCAGGTCATCGTCGCGCGCGACGATGACCTGCCCGGCGTGCGCGGAGTCGACCTCGTCGTCAACTGCGGCGAGATCGTTGCCATCGCCGGCGTCGAGGGCAACGGCCAGACCGAGCTCGTTGAGGCTATCGTCGGCCTGCGCAAGACCTACTCCGGCGAGATCCACCTGTGCGGCAAGGACGTGACGAACCTCAATCTCGCGCGCCGCGCAAAGCTGGGACTTGCCTTCATCCCGGCTGACCGGCTGAGGCACGGGATCGTTCCCGGCTTCACTCTCTGGGAAAACTGCCTGCTCGGCTGGCAGCGATCCGACGCCTTCGGCCGACACGCCCGGTTGAACACACGCGCAACGCGCAGGTTCGCGCGCAACCTCCTCAGGGATTTCGACGTCCGCCCGGGCAACGCTGAGCTGCGGGCCGGCGCGCTCTCCGGCGGAAACCAGCAGCGGCTCGTGCTGGCCCGCGAACTGGCCAGGGACCCGCGCCTCCTCGTCGCCGCGCATCCGACGCGCGGGCTCGATATCGTCTCGACCGAGTTCGTCCTCCGCAGGCTCGTCGCGGCGCGCAATGCAGGCAAGGGAGTGCTCTTCGTCTCATCGGAACTCGACCAGGTCATCGAGATCGCCGATAGAGTAGTTGTGATGTTCCGGGGCAGGTTCCCCGGCGAATTCCGCAAGGGCCGGATCGACGAGAAGCAACTTGGGTTCCTGATGTGCGGCGGCGCGTCGGCCGCAGAGGATGATTCACAGATGAAGAAGCTCTCGCGCTGGAAAAAGGGCGTGATCGTCGGCTTCGTAGCGGCATTCCCGATCATTGCGGCCGGGCTCGTCGCCGCCTACTACGCCATCGGCGGTAAGGACATCAAGAACCGGCTTTCAAACCGCTTCTTTCCGAAGCCGGTCGAGGACCGGCTCGCGTTCAGCGCGGAGAAGACGCGCGAGTTCCTGCGCCGTTACGACCTCGCCGGGCCGCCTTCGGATATCCGACTGCTCGTGAAGAAATCCGAGCGGAAACTCGAGCTCCATTCCGGCGGCCGCGTGTTGAAGACGTACCGGATCGGGCTCGGCAAGAGGCCGACCGGGCGCAAGGAACGTGAAGGAGACAAGCGAACGCCAGTCGGCGAGTACTACGTGTGCACGCGGAACGACAAGAGCAAGTTCTTCCTGTTCCTCGGCCTTTCGTATCCGAACGAGCAGGATTCCGGGTGGGGCATGCAGAACAAGCTTATCGACGAGGAGACGAACAGGGAGATCTGTGCGGCGATAGACAGGCGCGCATGCCCGCCGTGGGACACCGCGCTGGGCGGCGAGGTGGGAATCCACGGGAGCGGCGGGTCCACGGATTGGACGCTCGGCTGCATCGCGCTGGATGACGAAGACATCGCGGAACTCTGGGGGCTCATCCCGCTGGGGACGCCGGTGACGATCGTCGAGTAGGACAGGCCTGGAGAGTGCCCCCGCGCGAGGGCGATTCTGGCCTCGGTGTCTCCAATCGAACGCTGAATCGGTTTGACATTGTTCATTGCTCATTGGACATTTTTCATCTCTCATTTTCCGGTTGGCGTCGTTCGGAGACTGGGGATGCAATGGCCAATGACAGATGACCAGTGACAAATGGAAAGTGACCAATGGCCAACGGAAACACCTACGATCGCGCGGCGGGCTTGATCCTGTCGCCGCTGGTCTCGCTGGCGGTCGCCACGGGAGTCGCGACGCTTGTCGTTATCGCGCTTGGCCACAGTCCGGTGAAGGTTGTGCAGACGATCCACGACGGCGTGAGCCGCAGCCCGCTCGGCGTCTGGATGGACATCTCGGACATACTCTACCGCTCGACCCCGCTGATCCTTGCGGGGCTGGCCGTCGCACTGGCGTTCCACGCGGGGCTCATCAATATCGGCGGGCAAGGTCAGTTCGTGGTCGGCGCGTTCATCTGCGCGCTCGTCGGTGAGCGGTACTGGGCGGGGCTTTCGTACCCGCTGATACTGTTCGCCGCGGGCGGCGCGTTCTTCGGCGGCGTGCTGTGGGCCTACCTGCCGGCCTTCATGCGCGCGCGCAGGGGCGCGCACGAGGTGATCACGACGATCATGATGAATTTCATCGCGATATCGGCGACTGCGTACATGCTCTCGGTCTACTTCCACGCGGGCGGGAACATCCCGCAGACCGCCCCGGTCATCGATGCCGTGCGCCTGCCGCGGCTCGGCAGGCTCTTCTCGTTCGTGCCCGCCCAGAGCCCGCTGAACGTCGCGTTCTTCGTCGCCATCGCGGCGGTCATCATCGTCTCATATCTGCTGTGGCGCACGAAATTCGGATTCGAGCTGCGCGCGGTGGGTTCGAACGCGGACGCCGCGGCCGCGGCGGGGATAGACTGCGCCCGGACCAGGGAGCGAGTGCTCATGCTGAGCGGCGGGCTGATGGGCCTTGCCGCGATAAACCTCGTGCTCGGCACGGACTACGCGTTCTGCCAGGAGAACGCCATAGACCACGGGCTGATCGGCTTCGCGGGCATCGCCGTGGCGCTGATGGCGCAGAGCCACCCGATCGCGGTCGTGCCCGCGGCGGTTTTCTTCGGAGCGCTCGGCAGGCTGGAGTTCCTGCTGAAACTCCATACCGATATCCCGAAGGACATCGTCACGATCCTGCAGGCGGTCGTGATCATGTGTATCATCGTCTGCAACGAGATATTCAGGCGGAGGATGAAGTAGTCAAGACATCTTTTCCAGATTTGGATTTGCGCCTTTCATGGAAACGCTGGGACATCGGGGGACCGTAGGGCTGCCGCTTTTCAAGCCCAAGCGTCAGCTTGGGTGCATGACGGCCAGCCCACGTCCGCAATGAGCGGTTGGAGGCGAGCTGTGATTCTCCCAGCCTCACGGCTGGGCTTCTGAAGAATTCGCGTGTGGGAGTAGTAGGCAAGCTATGAAGCTCCCAGCCTGACGGCTGGGTTTCAGAGGATCGTCGCTGCCGCAACGGATCCGAGGCCGCGGCAAGGCCGGTTCCGGGTGAACGGCTACGATTCCTGCCTGAGTTAACGCCATTGGGACTCAGGGGGTTGTTTTCCATCAGCGGCTCCGGCAGTCAGAGAGTCCTTGTTTTCCTTGGAGTTCTGCATCGCATGGACTGGCCGACGACAATCGAAGCGATCGCAGGCACGCTGCGTGTGAGCACGCCGGTGCTTCTGGCCGCGCTCGGCGCGGTCATCTGCGAACGCTCGGGCGTGATCAACATCGCGCTGGAAGGGATCATGCTGTGCGGCGCGTTCACGTCGGCGGCAACTACATATTTCATCAACGAGTACGCCGTCGCCGGCAAGTGCGCATGGCTTGCAGCCGCATCACCGTGGTTCGGCGTCTGCGGCGGGATGCTCGCCGGGGTTGCGATCTCCGCGCTGCTCGGTCTGATGGCGATCACCGGCAAGGCAAACCAGATCGTCGCGGGGCTGGCCATCAACATACTCGCGGTCGGGGTCACACAGACGCTGCTCGTGGCGTTCTTCGGGAGCGCAAGCACTTCTCCAAAGGTGCCGACCGTGGATAACTTCCGGATCCCGCTGCTGGCCGACATACCCTACGCGGGCCGGCTCTTCGAGCTGCAGCCGTTCGTCTACGCCGCGCTGGCGCTCGTCGTGGTGATCCACCTGCTGCTGTACAGGACTCGGTTCGGCCTGCGCGTGCGCGCGGTCGGCGAGCATCCAACCGCGGTCGCGGCGAGCGGGGTCGGCGTGACGTGGCTGCGGTACCGGGCGGTGCTCATCTGCGGCGCGCTTGCGGGGCTTGGCGGCGCCGCGCTGGCCAACGAGGCCCACAGCTTCACGAAGATGATGACCGGCGGCCGCGGTTACATCGCGCTGACGGCCGTCATCTTCGGCCGATGGACGCCGATAGGCGCATTCTGCGCGGCGCTGCTCTTCGGGTTCGCGGACAAGGTGAAAGACCTCGTCGGCGACGTCCCGCCCCAGATAACCACGATGTTCCCGTACCTGACGGTGGTCTTTGTGATGTTCGTCTTTGCGGGCTGGGCGAAGCCGCCCGCCGCCGCCGGCATCCCCTTCGAGAAGGGGCAGGACGTGAGCTGATCGATTTTCGATTTGCGATTTCGGATTTTGGATTGCGCTTTCACGCTGGCGTACGGCAATTCAGAATCCAGAGATCGTTTGTTCCCTTGCGGAGTTCATCAATGCGAACGAAGACAGCGGCGCTCTTTGTGACCTCTGTGTTTCTTGCAGCCCTCTTCGCGCTGTTACGCGCGGAAGACAAGCAGGAACCTGCGGGCGGCGGCGGGACCGCGGCGGGGCCGAAGAACGTCATATTTCTGATCGGCGACGGGATGGGGGTGGGCCAGCTCACGCTCGCGCGGCTCGTCGGGCCCGGCCACGACGGCAACCTCGCCATGGATACGATGCCCGTCCTCGGACTTGCGCGCACACATTCAGCGAACGCGTTTGTCTGCGATTCCGCCGCGGCCGGCACCGCGCTTGCCACGGGAGAGAAAACGAACAACAAGATGG
>JAVHLO010000247.1:1235-5674 GCA_031082105.1 Planctomycetota bacterium | reverse complement strand
AAGGCCGCAGCCGCGATCCCGACCGCAGTCGGGGCCCCTTTGCTAAGGGGGACTTTCGGACGGTCCCCTGGATCCCGCTTTGCCTTGGGGGACTTTGCGGCCCGACGTCCCTGCGCAATTCATGCGTCTCTGTGGCCACTCTGGACGTCGCTCCACCATCGGCCGCTGCCGTCAGCTCGCAGCGTTCTGCCTAGTGCCTTCCGCCTTCTGCCTACCGCCGACTGCCTGCTTTCCGCGCGCAGCCGCTGTTCACTTCGTCAGCGCATCGCGCAACGACACCGCCAGACTCTTCGCGGCGGCCGGGTTCATCAGGACCATCACAGGCCACTGGTGGTTCAGCCGGTCGTCCAACACGAACGTTATCCGCGGGTCGGTCACAGTCTTCCCGTCTTCTCCCTGGCCGGAGTAGCTGTCGTTGAGCCTGATGAATACGCCCTCGGACAGGCTCACCCGCTTCTCACTCAAACCATAGGGCTGCAGATACAACCCGGTCTTCATGTCCGCCTTTTCGCCGCCAGCCGGGTCTTTCGAAGGCCTCTGTTCCAGTATGTTGTCGAGGTTCGCGAGGAACGTCTTGGCCGCAGCGTGCGCCATGAGAATGCTCACAATCGTGGACTTCTTCGCCGGATCGACGATCGCCAGCCGGATCTTCGACTCCGCTTTCTCAACACGCCACTCCGTGCCGTGCTCGATCTCGAATACCGGACCCGCGGCCTCGAAGCTGTGTATGTCAAGGGCGACCTCGAGCTCGCGCTCCGGGGGCAGCAGGATGTCCGAGATCCGCTTCTCGATCTCGAACATGTCGGAGTTTTCGTTGGTCAGAATCGCGATCACGATGTCCTGCTCGACGTGACGCGCGAAGAGCGAGCGGAAACCGGCAACACTGCCCGTGTGAGATACCTTCGTGCCCCGGCCCACCGTCCTTTCGACCATGCAGCCGCAGGCGTAGTTCGATCTGTACGGCGCAAAGAACTTCTCCTTCGTCTTCGTGTTCAACACCTTGTCGCCGTTGAGCGCGCGATGCCATTCGAGCAGGTCGAGCACGGTCGTAACGACCCCGCCCATGCCGCGGTATCCCCATCCCCAGAACCAGTCCAGGGACGAGGAGGCGCAGGAATCTCCGTTGAGCCGGGCCGAATCGCGCTTCGGGTCGAGGTCCGGGTCCTTGACAAAGCCCGTGTCCGTCATCTTCGCGGGCTTGAAGATGTTCTTCTTCATGTAGGACTCGAACGACTCTCCCGAAGCGATTTCGATGATCGCCGCCAGGAGCGCATAGCCGGCGTTGCTGTAGGAGAACGTGCTGCCGGGCTCGGACTTGAGCGGCGCCGCCATCGCGTGCTTGATGAACTCGTCCCGGGTCATTGGCGACGCGTACGGCACGATCGCGCGTTCGTCGTCGATGCCGGCGGTGTGTGTCAGCAGGTGAAACACGGTCACCTTCTTCTTGTCATCCGGCACGTTCTTGAAGAACTTGGAGACGGGGTCCTCGGTGTTCAGCTTCCCCTGCATTTCGAGCTTCAATATTCCTGCGGCGGTGAACATCTTGCTGGTGGAGGCTATCTCGAAGAGCGTCTTCTCAGTGTTCGGTCTCGCGGCGTAGTCCGCGTTGCCGTACCCGCGCGCCAGCAGGGTCTCGCCCTTGCGCGCTACGAGTACCGCGCCCCAGAAGCCGCCGGAGGTCGGCGTCTGGACGGCCCGGTCCAGCTTCGTGCGGAGTTCTTCTTTCGATGCCGCGGTCTCCTGCGGGAAGGCCTCAGAGACGAGAACGACGCACGCAGCCAGAAGCGCGACAAGGTATTTCATCTTCCTATCTCCTACTTGAGAATACGACGATAAGCCGCTTCGCAGTGTGGTCATAGGGCGCGCCGTCGAGTGACCCGTAAGCGCCCGCGAGCGTAAAGCCACAGCCGCGTCCAAGGTCAATGAGCTCCGCAGCGGAGTAGATCCTGTGCGAGATCGTATGCCGCCGGGTCTTTCCGCCCCGGAACATCGTCCACCGGCTGACCATCCAGCTCCAGCTCTCGCACACCTCGCGTTCCTGGAGCACGGTGATGGGGCCGATCTTCTCCCAATCGCGCTCGCGGAAGTTCTTCGCGATCACCTCCTTGCCAATCGTGTCGATCAGCAGGAGGCCGCCCTTCTTCAACGATCTTCGCACGTTGCGGAGCACCTTTGCGTCGTCCTCGGGATCGCGGAAGTAGCCGAAGGAGGTGAACAGGTTGATCACGGCGTCGAACGCGCGGGGCCGGCAGAACCTGCGCGCGTCTCTCCGAACGAACTCGATGTCGAGTTTTTCTTTTCGCGCCGACCGTTCCGCAGCCCGAAGATAGGCCCTGGTCCTGTCGACGCCGACGACCTGGAAACCGCGCCTGGCCAGCTCGAGCGCGTGACGCCCGGGCCCGCAGCAGAGGTCGAGCACCGAGGCGCCCGGCTTCAGGCCGAGGAGGGCGACGATGCTGTCCACGTCGGCCGGTGTGTGTTTCAACCGCTGTTCGTGGAAGAGCACCGGCGCCCAGTTCACCCAGAAGCTGTCGCGTTCGTGCCAGGGTTTCATCGAGTTCTCCTCAGTCCCGCGGCGCAGTACAAGCGGGTCTCACATGTGTCGCGGTTCGATTCCGTGTTCACCACAGAGACACAGAGGACACTGAGCGTCACAATCGGAATAGCCACGGAGGCACTGAGGCGCGGAGAAGAATACCGAGAAAAACGTCGCCAGCCCGCGCCATTTACGAACCTTCGGCGAAGGCCGACAGTCTGTAGTGGCGCCGTCAGGCGCTCGATTGGACAACGCCTTACGGCGTCACTACGAACTCGATCAGATGTCGCCGCGTTCGTAAATAGCGCGGGCCAGTCCTGCCGTTTCTCCGTGTCTCGGTGTCTCTGTGGCAATGACATTTCGGCGGAAGGAGCACGGTCTTGTATAATCGTGCCCCGTCCGTGTCCCGCGATGCGGCTTGGGGTCGCAACATGACAAACGTACCACATCGCGCGCGGGTTTTCCAGAGTTTTCAGGATGGCGGTCTGTGTTAGTTTGACGCGCGGAAGAGGATTTGCTAGAATGCGCTCAGTATCTGTTGAGGCTGGTTCACAAATGAAACCGCTGCGCGTCCTGCTGGTCATTTTGATCCTTTGCGTCTTCGTGCTGGGTGTCTCGCTGGGCGACATCGGCCCCGTCCTGCACAAGGCGACCCAGATCTGCCTTGAGTGCATCGGTATCGGATGATACGCCGACTAATCCAGTTTGTCTCGGCCTTTGCCGGCAATTCGTATCTGCTCGGTTTCGTCAGAGGTACGATCTACCAGGGGCCGTTGAAATCGGTCTGTTTCCCGGGCATGAACTGCTACTCGTGTCCCGGCGCGGTCTTCGCGTGCCCGATCGGCAGTCTTCAGGCGGTACTCACGCAGCCCGGCGCCCTTCACTCAATCGCTGTGGGGAAGCCGGAAGGCATAATATTCTTCTACGTCCTGGGATTCATCTTTCTGATCGGTTCGCTGGTCGGCAGGCTCCTTTGCGGTTGGGTCTGCCCGTTCGGGTTCATCCAGGACCTCTTGCACAAGATCCCGACCCGCAAGGTCGGCATCCCGCGGCAGTGGCGGTTGATGAAGTACGCCATCCTGGTTGTCTTCGTCCTGCTTCTCCCGCTGTTCCTCCGGGACGGATTCGGTGTTCCGTGGAAGCCTTCAGCGGATACGGCCGCAGTTGAACATGAGTCGCCGAGCGACGTCAAGGCGACCGGGAAGACGCTGTTTTCCGAAGACCCCGGCAGTCCATGGTTCTGCAAGGTGATCTGCCCCGTGGGCACACTCGAAGGCGGCGTGACGCTCGTCTCCTACGACCGCATCTCAGGCCGCAACAGGTTCTCGCTCGGTTTTCTTTTCTACTTCAAGCTGAGCGTCCTCGGGGTCTTCCTTGTCTGGATCGTGATGGCGAAGCGACCGTTCTGCCGGACCGTCTGTCCGCTGGGCGCGATCTGGGGGATCTTCAACAAGGTGAGCGTCTGGCGGATGCACGTCGACACTTCCGCGTGCACGAAGTGTCTTGCTTGCAGGAAGGTCTGTCCTGTTGGGTGCAGCATATTCGAGGAGCCCGACAGCGCGGAGTGCGTGCGGTGTCTCGACTGCGTGCCCAAATGTCCGAAACGGTGCATTTCGTCGGGCACGGGTCGCAGCGCAGCGGTCGCTCGGCCCGTTTCGAAGGTGGTGTCCGAAAGTCCCCCTTAGCAAAGGGGCCCCGACTGCGGTCGGGATCGCGGCTGCGGCCTTGAGATTCAGGGGGTCGTTCGAGAGTCCCCCTTAGCAAAGGGGGATTCAGGGGGTTGTTTCCGAAGTTACTGTGCCTGAGGCCAGACAAGACAACCCCCTCCGTCCCGGCTGCGGTCGGGACGAAAGACGACATGATCATGTACGAGAGTTTTTCCGTTCTTGGGCGCTGCGTGCCC
>JAVHLO010000247.1:0-1225 GCA_031082105.1 Planctomycetota bacterium | reverse complement strand
GAATACGCCTGGCTCTTAATCTTCTTCGGTTTCCTTGCCGTCGCGATTGTGCTCGGCCACGGCAACGGCCATGAACACGTCGCGGTCGGCGAACCGGCCAGGGTGGAACAGGTCGACCTCGCCGGCTTCCAGGCAAGGCTGGCCGGGCTGAAGGGGAAAGTCGTGCTGGTGAGCCTCTGGGCGAGCTGGTGAGGGCCGTGCGTGAAGGAGCTGCCGGTCCTGGCGGCCGTCGCGCGCGAGATGTCGAAGGACGGGTTGGAGGTGCTTACCGTTTCTATCGACACGATGCCGGTCGCGCAGTTGCAGGAATTCGTGAACCGGCGGCGGATCGAGGTCCCTGTGCTGCTCGCCGGCGACGCCGCCGGTGAAGTGAAGGCTTTCCTCGGCCACAGCGGTTCGTTGCCCGAGAGCTATGTCTTTGACGCCTCAGGCGAGTTCTGCGAGAGCATCTCCGGCGCGTGGTCGAAGATCGACCTCATGAAGACGCTGAAGAAGTACGTGGGCGGAGGTTCTTCGTCGGGCGGGGCGCAGGAGCAAGGGAGAGACCCTCACCCTGACCCTCTCCCAGAGGGAGAGGGAAAGACGCCCACGGAAGAGGGTAAGGTACTGCTCAAGGCCTACGTCATGGGCAGGGCCGGCGACGGGATCAGTGAGTCGCTGCTCGCCGCCGCAAGGAAAGGCGGAATCCCGCCGGACAGGATCCTGTACTTTGACCTGTCGAAGAAGGAAGACATCGAACATCTGCGGGAGCTCGGCTACGAGCCGTTGGAGAAACCCGGCGCGATGATTTGCACCGACATGATGTGCGCGCCGCCGTGTTACTCGGTCGAGGAAGTGCAAAAGGCCATCGAAGAGCTGCAGAAGCCCTAGCCCCAATACCAGTAGTTTAGCGCAGCGGTTTGTTCACTTTTGAATAGCCCGCCGCTTCAGCGGCGGGTAGAGAATACCGATAGATTCCGTAGCCCCGTTTACGGGGCTTATCAAGGGGCTGTTGCACACGGACGAAACCGTCACCAGGGCTGAAGCCATCTGTCGATAAGCCCCCTGAAGGGGGCTCCGCTGCAAGGGCAGGCCTGTACCCCGCCGCTGAAGCGGCGGGCTAAACAAAGCGCCTGATGGTCCAGCCGAGCGCAGCTTGTCCTACCGGTATTGACTCTAGCCCGGATTATTCGCGTATTAGGGAAAAGCCCGACAGACTGTCATTCCGAACTCGGTTTCCGCCGCA
>JAVHLO010000246.1:478-5676 GCA_031082105.1 Planctomycetota bacterium | reverse complement strand
TGCCGGTGGACTTGGCGCGAGGATGCGGGGGAACTTCTTTCTGACTGCCGGTACTGCCCTGTGGATTCTGGTCGGTCAGCAAGGAACAGCTGGTACTCAAGGCGGGGGGGGTGGTGGAAGTTTCGTCACGGACACCGGCAACAGTCCATCGATCGTTGCAGGTGGTGGTGGGGGAGCATATTACCCGGGCTATGCGTACGGTTCCAGCTACATGGACGGCACTACCTCGAACTCCGGTCAGTATGGAACATACGGGAATAATTCTACCGAGGCGAGCGCCGGCGGCAGCGGCGGCGCAGGCGGGGGTTCCCAGCTCTACTTCACGAACGTTGGCGCAGGCGGGGGTGGGCTTACTGGCAACGGTGTGACCGGTGGTGCCGCAGGCGGCGGAATGTCGTACGTAAATGGTGGAGCTGGAGGAGTCGGCGGGGGTAGTGGCGGCGCCGGCGGGTACGGTGGTGGCGGTGGCGGCGACTGGTTCAGCATGACGGGCGGTGGAGGAGGCGGCGGCTATTCCGGCGGCGGCGGCGGAGAGTACTATGGTCTCGGCGGCGGCGGAGGCTCGTACAACATCGGGAGTAACCAATCCAACACCGGTGGAGTCAAGACAGGTCATGGACAAGTGGTGATCACGCAGCTTTCGGGGGGCACGCCTCCTGTGGTCACTCTGATTTCCCCTGCGGAGGGTGCGTTTCTGGCAACGAACGGGACCTACTCCTGGCAATGGTCAGTCACGGGAGGCGGAAGTCCCCAGACTCAGGTCTACAATCTTCCTTCGACTTCGTTTGCGGGTTGGCAAAGCGACCCTTGTGGAACCGTGGACCGCGGCACGCCAACAGCCGGGCAGGTCGACACAGGAAGCTGGACGGACACGCTGCCAGTCGGTTCGGTGGTGACAAACATCCAGGTGCGGATGAGGTCCGTCTACGACGGCGGCTCAAGCACGACCATTGCAGTCAACGGTACGTTCATCGGGACGATCATACCCGACGGTGGCGCCGGCTGCGATAACAACTCGTACATGAGCGTCAATGCTGCTCCGGGCGCGTACACTGTCGGCGGGCTGAACCAGATAACGCTGACAAACAACGGCAGCAACTGGAACATCTGGGACCGCAACGACCCCTCGTTCGGATATGTGGAGGTGACTGTCACATACATCCCGACAGGGAGCCAGACTCAGATCTACAATCTCCCCTCGACTTCGTTTGCGGGTTGGCAAAACGACGCTTGTGCAACGGTGGACCGCGGCACGCCAACAGCCGGACTGATCGACACGGGAAGCTGGACGGACACGCTGCCAGTCGGTTCGGTTGTGACCAACATCCAGGTGCGCATGAGGGCTGTCTACGACGGCGGCTCAAGCACGACCATTGCGGTCAACGGCACGCCCATAGGCACCATGGTTCCTGATGGTGGCGCAGGCTGTGACAACAACTCGTACATGAGTGTCAATGCTGCCCCGGGCGCATACACAATCGGTGGGTTGAACCAGATTACGCTGACCAACAACAACTCGACATGGAATATCTGGGACCGCGACGACCCCACTTTCGGATATGTGGAGGTGACCGTCACATATACTCCGCCCGGAGGGTCTGGTACCCAAGACCTAACGATCGAGGGGACGACCTACCCGAACGTCACCAGTCCGTACGCCGCAAACACGGGTTCCTCCAACCCGGGCACCGGCTCGTACACGTGGTCGGTGCTCGCCACCAACGCCTACGGCAGCGACTTCGAGTCACGGACATACATTCGCAACATGAACCTTGTGCCCACGACAAACTATCAGACTGACTCGCGGACCACGCCGTCAGTGGGATCGGCGTTCTACTACAATCTCACCATGACCTCGGGACGAAGGTACGTCTTCGCCACGTGCAATCACGACCACGGTCAGGGCGCGCCTGGCGGGTGGCAGGATTTCGACACGCGCATAATAGTCTACGACTCAGCTTGGACCCAAGTGGCGAACAACGACGACTGCGGACTTGGTGGACTCGGTTCGTACATCAACTACACATGCCCGGCCAGCGGTACGTACTACGTCCGTGTCGGACACTACACCGATTCCGGCAACGGTTCGTACACGATGGGGTACAAGTACTACTTAGGGGGCACTCCAGGCCTCTGGACAGGTACTACCAGCACGGATTGGTTCACCAACTCGAATTGGAGCGACGGGAACATTCCGGGTGCCGGCCTGGACGTGACCATCCCCATAGGCTGTCCGAACTACCCGAATATCAGTTCCGGTACCGCCAACTGCTACAACCTTACGGTCAATGCCGGCGGCTCGCTCACGGTGAGCGGAGGTACGCTCAATGTGACGAGCGTGGCCACCGACTACGAAGGCCTGAACAACTATGGGACGGTCAACTTCAGTGCGGGGACCGTCGCCATCTCGAAAGCGCTCGAGCAGTACGGCGGCACGCTGACGATCTCGGGCACTGCCGGGGTTACCGTCGGCTCTTACCTGTACCAAATCTACGGCTACAACAGCACGATCAGTATGAGCGGCGGAACGGTCACCTGCAACAACATCCCGAACTACCAGGGCACGATCAACCACAGCGGCGGCACCATATACGACAACGGCTACTACTTCGAGCAGTACGCCGACGGAGGCGTCTACTACGGCTCGGGCACAGCCCTCATCGTCTTCCAGGGGGCGACGAGCGACATGATCGACATCGACCGCGACGAGACCTATTTCCAGAACGTGACCATCGCCACTAACAGGTCGTTGTACGAATACGGGGCCGGGTACAACGGCATCTTCCCCTTCGACATCAACGGGAACCTGACGATCAACCCCGGCGCAACGCTCACTGCGAGCTCAAGTTCCTACAACATCGAGGTCGCCGGTAACTGGACCAACGACGGCGGATTCACTGCCAATTCGAACACCGTGACGTTCAACGGCTCTTCCGATTCCGAGATCCTCGGCAGTACAACTACCACCTTCTACTACCTGTACGTCTCCAAGTCTGCGGCGTCATGGAACGTCATCCCGCGCGTCAATGTCAATTGTACCATGCAGCTTCACGTTGTCACGGGAATATACAACATGAGCCCTGGCGCGGACGCCGACACGACGACTACGGTCAGCAACTCCCTCTTCTACGTGTACGCGGACGGCGAGTTGAGAATGGACATGGCGGACAACCTTTCGACCGCCGGGGTCTCTTTGTCCAGCGGAGCGGCTGAGGCCGTGACAGGAGGCACAATTACGTTGACTGGAGGAGGAACGACCTTCTGGGCCGTGGCAGGCTCGGACTTTACCCCCACTGGAGGAGCTGTTGTCGTTGCCGGCAGTTGTACGTACAGCAATGCCGGGACGGTTAATTTCTATGACCTCACGTTGAACGGCCCCTGCCAGCCGGACTCCACCGACGCCAACGTCCAGACGCTGGATATCAACGGAAGCCTTCTCATCAACGGCGGCGGCTCGCTGAACATGGCCACAGGCGCGACCGTCGCGGACCAGTCCATAACAATCGCCGGCAACTGGACGAGAACCGGCGGTTTCAGCCCAGGGGGCGGGACCGTGACCTTCGACGGCTCGGGCAACCAGACCATCGGCAATACCGAGACCTACTACGGTCTCACGATCAACAAGAGCGGCGGAAATCTGGCCGTCACGGCGGGAACGACCGTTACAGCCGGCGGCGCCTTCACCGTCAGCGGGACGACACCGACCATCACGAGCACCACCACGTCGGGCTATGGACTCACACTGAACGGCAACATCAGCGTTTCCGCGGCGAATATCAACTACGTGAACCCCCTGACGATCGGCGGCAGCGGCGCGGTCACGTTCAACGGGGTCAGCTTCGGCAATTTCATCGATGCCGCCGGGAGCAAGTCGCTCTACATTACGAGGGCCAGCCTGGTCGGCAACTTCACCGGTTGTACATTCGGTTTGACCGGCGCGCGTCCAAACGGTGCCGACAGCTACAACGTCCACATGAACGCGGCCGGCTCCGTCGTCACCTTCGTGGGGTATGGAGGCGCCGGCGCCGGCGAGGCGAGGGACTATGATCAAGTCGGCCAGGCCCTCTGGGGCGGCCCGGCGACTTGGACCGCCGGGGCAGGCACGACCAACTGGAGCACGCCGGGGAACTGGAGCACGAACAACGTGCCGGACTCCACCACGGACGCGACCATCGCCGTCACCGGCGGAGCTTCCGAGACGCCCTGGCGAAGCAATGAGAACGGAACACTGTTCATGGACAACCCATGGAACTACACCCTGGGCTACAAGTTCACACCCAGCGTGGATGGGATGGTTACAGCCCTGGCTGGGTTCTTCAATGGGACGAAACTGGTTCGACTATGGCGCGATTCGGGTCCGACTTTGATCGCGAGCGCATGGGTGACTTCCGCGAATGCCTGGTCGTCCGTGTCCATTGCGCCAGTGGCCCTGATCGCCGGAGAGAGCTACAGGGTGGCAGTGGATATCGACAGCTCGGGTGGCGCATACCGCGGCGGAATCACTGCGCTTCCCCAGGCGTACGGGAACATTACGATTCAGTGTACGTGCTACCAGACCCCCAGCGGCAGCTACCCTACAAATGAGTTTGCGTCCGACATGTACGGGATGGTCGACATCGCCTTTGTTCCCGGTGGTGCAGGGATGTATCCCATACTCACGGCGGATTCCGTCTGCCAATCCATCACCATCAATCCCGGCACAAGCCTGAGCCTTTCATCGTACACGCTTTCCGTGTACGGCAGTTTCACGAACAACGGGACCCTGTACGCGAACACGGGAACGATCGCGTTCGCTGGAACTGACGCCGTCGCGAATACGATAGGCGGCACGAGCAACTCAAGCTTCTTCATCCTGGAGGTGCTGAGGACTGCCGGTTCGTTGACCCTCGCCCAGAACATAACGGTCGCGAGTGGCAGCGGCGGATATCTTGACGTCGACGCGGTCGGGAATGTCGGTATACTGCCAAGCACCTATGAGATACTCTTCTCTCAGAGCGGCAACCAGACTTTTTCCTATACCGGTGCATTCCAGACATGGGTTGTCCCGGCTGGTGTCACGTCAATCACGGTTGACGCATACGGCGCCGAAGCAGGTTTCTCGAGCCCCGGCCCTGTAACGCACGTTCCTGGAAAAGGCGGCCGTACGCAAGCCACATTGACGGTCACCCCGGGCGCCACACTCTACGTCTACGTGGGAG
>JAVHLO010000246.1:0-468 GCA_031082105.1 Planctomycetota bacterium | reverse complement strand
GATGGTGTCGCCGGTTTGGGCGGTGCTGGTGGTTGGAACGGAGGGGGGAACGGTGAGACTAGTGGCGGAGCACACAGCGGCGGCGGCGGCGGCGGGGCGTCGGACATGAGGCTCAATGGCACTGCCTTGGGCGACCGAATACTGGTCGCCGGCGGCGGCGGCGGCCCGGCGTACAACTATGGCGCTGGCGACGACGGCGGCTATGGCGGCGGCCTCACCGGCGGCAATGGCTACTCGAACTTCGACCCCAACCATGTCGCGTGCGGCCGAGGCGGCTCGCAGGCCTCGGGCGGCGCACCAGGGCAATACCCCGGCTGGCCTGCGGGCACCTGGGGCGTGCTCGGCACGGGCGGCACAGGGGCGGTCACCACCTCCGGTGGCGGCGGCGGCGGCGGCGGCGTTGTCAGGCTGCAAAGGCCGGTCTCACCCCTTTTGACGCGGTTGGGCAATACACGTGCTATTCTAACA
>JAVHLO010000245.1:1933-5692 GCA_031082105.1 Planctomycetota bacterium | reverse complement strand
GATGAGCGGCCAGATAATCTCCGGCACGGACCCGATCCAGGCGGTCATGTACCAGCTCATGGTGATCTACATGATAGCGGCGACCACGACGATCTCATCCATCGCGGCCGCAGTGCTCACTCGCCGCGCCCTCTTCACGCACCGGCATCAGCTCGTCCCGGCCCATGAGCCTACTTCCCGCGCTCGATGAGCCGCGGCGCAAGCAGCTCCAATCCCTCCCCCTTCAGCCCGACCCGCTTGAGCGGTTCCAGCGTCTGTTCGAACTCCTTCGAATCGAACATCGGCACATGACGCATGCTTACGGACAGGACCAGCCCCGTCATCATGAAACTCGTAACAAGGGATGTCCCGCCATAGCTGACGAAGGGAAGCGTCACGCCTGTTACAGGTAATAGTCCTACGGTCATCGCGATGTTGACGTATGTCTGGACGGCTATGGAAGTGAGCACGCCTGTAACCACAAGCCGGCCGAACGGCTCGCGGGTCCGGTGAGCGATGTTGACACAGAGCGCAAAGAACATTGCATAAAGGAGAACCACGAGCGAGCCGCCGGCGAAGCCGAACTCCTCCGCCAGCACGACGAAGATGAAATCGTTGTGTCGTTCCGGCACGGGATGTGAACCGTACGCCGCCGAGTTGCGCCAGCCACGGCCGAAGACACCGCCGGAGCCGATGGCGATCTGCGATTGAAGGGCCTGGTATCCCGCACCCTCTGGGCTCTGTGCGGGATCGAGAAAGGTGTCAATCCGCTTCCGTTGGTAGTCCTTCAGCACGTAGTGGTATGCCACGGGCACGGAGGCGCACACTATGACGATCGCCGTGAGCAGGTACAGCCGCCTCGCGCCGCCCACGTAGAGCATTACCAGCAGGGTCGGGAAGAATATCAACGCCGTGCCCAGGTCCGGCTGGAGAAGAACGAGCATCGCGGGGGCTACGGTCAGCGCCGCCGGCATTATCAGGGCCGAGGGCCGTTCCAGGTTGTCACGGTACATCAAGTACCGCGCCAACACGAGGATCAGGCCGATCTTCGCAAGCTCGGAGGGCTGCACCGTGAAGAGTCCGAGATCAAACCAGCGCCGCACCCCGCGCCGCGCCTCCGGCGTGCCCACCGTGACGAGGAGAACCACGAGCAGTACCAGGCACCCCACATACAGAATGTATGCGTACTGCCTGAACCGCAGGTAGTGCGGCAGGAGCAGAAACACGAGCACGCCAAACCCGAGAAGCGCAAACACGGTCTGGCGCAGGACAGGGCTCGTCCAGGGGCTGCCGCCCAAGGGCGCAGCACTCGCCAGCGCGAGTATGCCGATGCCCGTCAACGTCAGCGCGAGCAACAGGACGGGCCAGTCCATTCTTTTCACCGATGTCGACATTAAGTCTTTCCGCGCAGTCCGCCTGTTCGGGTCTTCCGTGCCCTGCACACGTGATCGGTCACAGAGATAACCTCACACCCTCCAGCGCCGCTATCTCATCCTGATCAGGTACTCGACTATCTTCGCGCACAGTGGAGCGGCCACCTCACTCCCCTTGCCGCCGTTCTCCACCAAAACAACGAACGAAAACCTCGGCTGTTCGGCCGGCATGAAGCCCGCAAACCACGCGTGCGGCGCGGGGGTCCCGGTCTTCGACAACTCCGCGGTAGAGGTCTTGCCGCACACGGAATCGAGCTGCGCCAGCGCGCTCTTGTGCGCAGTCCCCTCGGCATCGTTGACGACGGCGCGCAGTGCGGCTCGGACCGCACGGATCGTGCCATCCTCTATCGGCAGCAGCCTCCATCCCTCGATGCCGGAACCGTCGTTGCGCGGACCCTGTCCTTGCGCATCCTGCGTAAGGCCGGTGGAGTCGCGCGTCTCGAGCACGATATGCGGCCTCACCAGCCTCACCTGGCCGCCCTCGTCCGTGCCCCGTCCGATCGTTGCCATCATTTGCGCGACCTGGAGCGGGGTGACGGCGAGCGCGCCCTGGCCGATGCAGAGGTTCCACGTATCGATATCGGACCAAGCCGCTCCCACAACGGGCCTGTCCGGCCGCGGCAGCGTACCAGTCACCTCGCCCGGGAGTTCGATGCCGGTCGGTTCACCATAGCCGAACCGACCGGCCCATTGCGAGAGCGGGCCGCCCTTGACACGGTCGCCTGTCTCGATAAAATACACGTTGCACGAGACTGCCATCCCCTTCTCGAGGGGAATGGAGCCATGGCTCCCGCCTATGTCCGCGGCGCCGATCCAACACTTGAACCCTGGCACGTTCTCGCGAAACCTGCCGGTGCATTCGAACTCGGTCGTCGGCGTGATCCGTCCCTCCTCAAGGCCCGCAACGGCCGTCACCACCTTGAAGATCGAGCCGAGCATGTACTGTTCGCTTATCGCCCGATTGATGAGCGGGCGCCGCGCCTTGTCCTGAACGATCTCGCGCACCGTATCGGGACTCACCGGCGATTGGAGCCTGTCCGGCGAATAGCCCGGGGCCGACACCAGCGCGAGTACCTCGCCCGTTCGCACGTCCATCACGACCGCGACGGCGGGCTTTCGGGCCGAGGCAAGGACCGACTCGACATGCCGCTGGAGCGGAAGATCGATCGTCAACCGCACATCGCAGCCCGGCCTGGGCGCGGCCTTCCGGATTTCGCGCTCACGCCGTGTCCTAAGATCGCGCTCAACGATCCTGAACCCCCGTAGACCGGCAAGAAGCGTGTCGAACGTCTTCTCCACACCGGTTCGCCCGAGCACGTCAGCCTTGAACGTGCCGCGCGCCTCGAGCGTGTCGTAGTGGTCGTCGGAGACCTCTTCGCTGAACCGGTTGCGGAAGAAATCCGCGCGTTCGAGGCGCTCGTACTCGATCGCGCCGTGCGAGTCGGCCCGGTACAGCGGACCTATGTAGCCGATCACGTGACACGCCGCCTCGCCCTGCGGATATTTCCGCTTGGTCCGCTCCGTGAACACGACTCCCGGGAATTGGTCTGCGCGCGTGACGAACCACGACATCTCCTCGAAGGAGAGTCCGCGCACGAGCTCGTACGGCACGCGCATCTCAGACCTGAGCACGCGCCGTTTTTCGCGCTCCCCGCGCTTGACGGTCTTGCGCACTCCCCCTTCGTTGATCACCGCGAAACCCGCCCTGTCGTTCACGAGTTGCACTATCGACAGGAACCGCTCGTTCAGCTTCTCGTTCTCGATGCCCGTCAGCTCCGTGATCGACATGAAGAGACTCTCCGGCTCTTCGATCTCGGCAAGGATGATGTTGAGGTCGAAGACCATCTCGTCGAATGCCAGGATATTGCCGTTGCGATCGAGTATCCGCCCGCGGAGCGCAGGAAGCGCCTCGACCCGCTCAGAGGTTCGTTCCTGAGCCTCCTTGAAATCGGCGCCGTGGATCACCTGCAGGTCGAACATCCTCACCAGGATGAAGACCGCCGGCAAGAACAGCAGGGCCATCAATAGTATGAAGCGTGAGCGATACATTCTACCCCCGCAGCCGCCGTGAAGACCTCGGCATGAACTGCGCCAGTGGTCTGCCCAGCACGAGGAACATCACCGGCGCAAACGGCGCACTGTACGCGGCGATCACCAGCGCACGCATCGCCGCGCCGCCGGTCGTGAACCCCGTCTCGGTCCATGCAAGCGCCATGCCGCACAGGCCGTGGACCACATACCCCGCCACGAAGGCGACGAGCAGTTGCGTCATCGTCTTGTTCCGAAACATGTAGCTACGTGCCCCACACACCAGCATTGACGCCAACGTAAACAGGAATCCAAAGGT
>JAVHLO010000245.1:0-1923 GCA_031082105.1 Planctomycetota bacterium | reverse complement strand
ATGGAAGACCCGAACCTGTGTCTTTCAGCAGCCCGAGCGCGCCGCACATGACGACCGCGCTCTCGAGCGGGAAATGGAACGACAGAAACACGACATAGACGAGCATCAGGTCGGGGACAACGCCATCGACCTGCAGCGCGCCCAGAAGGGTAACTTCGAGTCCCGCAAGAATGACGGCGATCGTACCGAGAACGATGAACCGCATGAGCATCTACTTTCGCACAAGGCCCAGTCCTGAGCCGGCGTTGACAACAACCGTCCCCGCAAGGAGGTCTCCCGCCCGTTGCGTCTTCTCACTGGCGATCATGAAGAGCGCGCCCACCGCGCACGTAATGTGCAGCCCGTCCACGACGCGCATCAGGTTGCGCAGCAGCGCCTGCCTTCCCGTGATCCTCCCGCCCGACGCGTCCATCACGATCAGTCCCGCAACCATCTTGCCCGGCGTCCGTCCGCATCTCCATTCGAACGCGCACAAATACGCGACGAACAGCACACTCGCCACGCCCAGCGCGAGCCACCACGCGCCTGTTTCATACGCAAACCACTCCGCGGCCAGCAACCGGCACAGGAGCGCCATCTGCGGCACAAACGCGAGTACGAGATCGGCTGCGTACGCGATGGCGCGCCTGTGCGGGGCGGCAACCTCGTATACGAGCAGGAAGAGCGACGGCCTGTCCTCCCGGCTCAGTCGCTCCGCGAGCAGCGAAAGACCGAGAAAGACCAGCGACGCCGCCAGGAACAGGATCACCGCGCCCCAGCACCAGGCCTGCAACGCACGCGCGGCCGCAAGGCCGCCAAGGTCGCGCAACGGCCAAACCCGCGCCTCGCCCACGGAGTCGATCGGGACCCACGCCGTAGCGATTGTCCCCGTCATGCTGAAGATGAACATCACCCCGCCCGGCCGGCCGGCGGCGGCCAGCCCGGACAGGAACCGCATGAACCGGCCAACGTCCTCGAACCGGATCGGCCCGGCCGCGCCGGGTTTGCCGTCCACGTTCACCTCCCTGTACTCCATACATATCTGCCGGCCGTCGCGCAACCGCGCCGCAGGATAGAAGAACCAGTACCTTCCCCCTGTCGTGATCAGCGAGTATTCTTTGAGACTGCGCGTTTCCGGCGAGTGGACCTCCCCCCAAACACCATCGCGGAACTTCGCACACTGCGCCGGCCCACTCGGGAGTTCGCCGGTCTCGGTTCCGGGACTCACAATCTCGCGCCACGCGACGAGCATCCCGTTGTCGGTCTCGACGACTCGAACCATATCGATCTCGTGCGGGCGCTCCATCGCGCCGCTTCGCGCGGTCCACCGGTTTCCGTCGTATTCGCACAGGGCGAACTTCGTCTGCGCCAGGCGCACGACGCAGAACAGCCTCGGTATTCCGTCCGGCTGACCCTCCGGCCGCGCAACACCCGTCTCCTGATTGCCGTACGCGCCAAAATGGCTATGCGACGTCTCCAGCGCGGCCAGCACGCCTTCGTCGGGCGCGTGCCCTGCGCGCACGCGCGTCGATGCCCTGTATTCGCTGAAACCCGCACCCGAAAAGACATAGACCGCCGCACCGAGAGTCGCCGCGCATTCGTAGTCGCCGTGGAACGTCTCGGGCGACTCCGGAAATACACTCCCCTGCACGTACCCGAGCCCATATGCGCCGGACGGTTCGGTGGCCGAGACGATCTTGAAGAGCAGCGGCGCGCCGTACGCGCCGTCTGACAGCAGGACCGGGCGCTGGAACGCCACCATGAAGAAGGCGGTGACATAGCCGATCACAAGCATCGCGATGCAGAGCACCCCGATGAATACAGCGCGCCTTCTCTTCACTAGATACCCGTGTGCGCTCATCTCCGGTCAGCCCAGAATGCCGAATCCATGGGACTGCGGTAGAATTCCTTTGTGTCTCAGGGTCTTTGTGCTGAAGCGGAGCA
>JAVHLO010000244.1 GCA_031082105.1 Planctomycetota bacterium | reverse complement strand
GCCGTCGTGGGTGTTGAAGTTCGTCTCCGTGGACGCATACTTGATCCTGTTCTTCGCCTCCAGCTTGCCGATGCGCCTCGGACTGAAGATGTGCGGGTATTTCCTTTCCCCAGGTCTCATAAAACATACCTCCGAGAAGAAATCAAGGGCGAAAACGGAAAAGCCCAGTATAGTACCGGGATTTTGGCGTGTCAAGGAAAATTGAATGTTTCGTTGACAATGATTGCGCCATTTGGTAGATTGCGAACTTCCTGTCCGAAACGCAATATCGGGAGACGATCATGAACAAGAACGCCGAGATGCTGAAGCGGCTGACAACGCCGGGCGGGGTTTCCGGGTTCGAATCGCCGGCCGCGCAGGCGGCCGCCCGCGAGTTCAAACCGCTGGCCGACACCGTTCAGCACGACCGAAACGGGAGCGTGGTCGCGACGAAGTTCGCCACCAGCCGCAAGCGCGGCAAGAAGGCGCCGCTCCTGTTGATCGACGCGCACGTCGACGAGATCGGGCTCATCGTTACCAGGATCGAAGACGACGGTATGCTGCGCATCGCGCAGATCGGCGGCTTCGACCAGCGCGTGCTGCCGAGCCAGGAAGTGATCGTGCACGCAAGGCGGCCGTTGCGCGGGATCATCGGCTCGAAGCCGGTCCATCTGCTGACGCCCGAGGAGCGGGCCGCGGTCGACAAGCTGGAAGATCTCTATGTCGATGTCGGCCTGCCCGCGTCGAGCGTGCGCAGGCTCGTGCAGGTCGGTGACTACATGTCGATGGCGCCATGGTTCCATGAGCTGCGCAACGGGTTCTACGCCGGAAAGGCCATGGACGACCGCACGGGGGTGGCCGCGCAGATACTGATGCTCGAAGCGCTGAAAGGCAGGCAACACACGTGGGACGTCGCCTGCGTCGCCGCTACCCAGGAGGAATACGGCGGCTACGGCGCAAGCACGTGCGCGTTCCGGCTCGCGCCCGACGCCGCCATCGCGCTCGATGTTACGCAGGGCCAGGCGCCGGGCCTGTCGGAGGATGAGACGTTCCCGATGGGCAAGGGGCCGTGCATCGCGGTCGGGCCGAACATCCATCCGGGCATCTACGACAGGCTCTGCAAGGCCGCCAAGGCCGAAGAACTCCCCTACAGCATCGAACCCGTGCCCGGCGTCACAGGCACGGACGCCGGCCCGATTCAGGTGACACGCCACGGCGTGCCCACGGGACTCGTCAGCATCCCATTGAGATACATGCACACCTCCGTCGAGACCGTCGCCATGCTCGACATCGAGCGGACCGGCAGGCTGCTTGCCCGGTTCGTGGTCGACATGGAAGGCCCGGAGAAGCTCAGAGAATAGCGTTCAGCGAAGGAGCCACACATGCAACTGCTGCGTCAGCTCAGCGAGACTCACGGAGTCGCGGGAAACGAAAAGGCCGTCCGCGACCTCATCTGGTCGGAGATCAAAACAAGAGTCGACTCGAAAGAGGTCGACGCGATGGGCAATCTCATCGTCACGAAGAAGGGCCGGAAGAGCCGCCCGCGCATCATGCTCGCCGCGCACATGGACGAGGTCGGGTTGATGGTCGTCAACATCGACAAACAGGGTATGCTGAAGTTCCGCGCGGTGGGCGGGCTCGACGAGCGCGCGCTCCTGTCCAAGCATGTGCTCGTGGGCAAGGACAAGACGCCCGGCGTCATCGGCGCGAAGCCCGTCCACCTGATCTGGCGCAGGGAAGAGGAGATGAAACGGCCCCCGAAGACTGACGAACTGCACATCGACATCGGCGCGTCGTCGAAGGAGGACGCCGAGAAGCAGGTGAAGATCGGCGACTATGCGATGTTCGACACGGAGTACGCAAGCCTCGGCCCGACGATCAAGGGGAAGGCCTTCGACGACCGGATCGGTTGCGCCCTGCTCGTCGAACTCTTGAAGAAGCCGCTGCCGGTCACGGTCCACGCCGCGTTCACGGTGCAGGAAGAGGTCGGATTGCGCGGCGCGCGGATCGCCGCGTTCAGGATCGAGCCGGACATCGCGATTGTGCTCGAAGGCACCGCGGCAGGCGATTTTCCGGAGAAGCGCGACCTGTCGAAGGCCGCAATGATCGGCAAGGGGCCGGTCATAACGATCATGGACCGCACCGTCATCTGCGACCGCAAACTCGTTGATCTCGCGATCGCGTGCGCAAAGAAGGCGCGCATCCCATTCCAGCTCAAGAGGCCGGGCGTCGGCGGGACCGATGCCGGCCGGATACATATGACCAAGGCCGGATCGCGAACGCTCGTGATATCCGTGGCGTGCCGCTACGTCCATTCGCCCGCGTCCATCGCGTCGAAGGCCGACATCCGGAACGCCGGACGACTGGTGAGCGCGGTGCTCAAGGCGCTGTAAGAGTCATTGTTGACGGCGCACGGTCGCAGCTCGGAATGCGGCCAATCCAGAATCCGAGAATCCTGCGGTGGAATCACGCAATCCGCCGCCACGGGGACACGCGGCCGACGTTCTGGCTTCCGAATTCTGAATTCCGGATTCTCGTCCGAATCATTGAAGGTCAAGGCTGCGGCTTTAACGCTCCGAAACCGAGTATTGTGAGGAGATGTCATGAAAGAACTGCTGAAGAAACTGACCGAGGTGTACGGCCCGTCCGGGAACGAAGGACCGGTGCTGCACATTCTCCAGAAGGAGCTGAAGGGCCACGTGGACTCGATGAAGATCGACGTCCTCGGCAACCTGATAGTGACGAAGGGGCGCGGCAAACCGCGCGTCATGCTCGCGGCTCATGCCGACGAGATCGGCGTGGCGGTCACGCACATCGACAAGAACGGCTTCCTGCGTTTCACGAACGTGGGCGGGCTGCGCCCCGTGAACATGCTGGGCCACCGCGTGCGGTTCCAGAACGGCACGCTGGGCACGATCGGCGAAGAGAAGCGCGACTCGCTGAAGGACGAGCTCAAGCTGGAAAAGATGTACATCGACATCGGCGCGCGCGACAAGGCTGAGGCCGCGAAGCGCGTGGCGGTCGGCGACATGGGCTGCTTCGTCCAGCCTTTCGTCGACACGGGGAGCCGGTTGATCGCGAAGGCATTTGACGACCGGGTCGGTTGCGCGATAGTGGTCGAGGCACTCAAACGGATGCGCAAACCTGCGTGCTCGATATTCGCCGTGTTCACCGCGCAGGAGGAGGTCGGCGTGCGCGGCGCGCGGACCGCGGCCTACGGGATAAAGCCGGACGTGGCGGTCGCCGTCGATATTACGGGGACGGGCGACACGCCGGAGTCGCGCACGATGGCCGTCGGGCTCGGCAAGGGGCCCGCGATCAAGGTGATGGACGGCGGCATGCTCGCCAGCCCGCAGGTGAAGGAGGCGCTCATCGCCGCGGCAAAGCGGCTCCGGATCCCGTACCAGCTCGAAGTGCTCATCGGCGGCACTACCGACGCGTGGGGGATCCAGGTCACGCTCGAAGGCATCCCGTCCGGCGTCATCTCGATCCCGACCCGCTACGCGCACACGCCGTCAGAGATGGTCGATGCGCGCGACGTGGAAAATTGCGTGCGGCTGCTCGTCGAGTACGTGCGCAGTCTGTAGCGTCTGTGGAGGATTCGCCGTGGAGCGGGCCGGACGAAACATCCTTCTCGCGAAAGTGCGATGGTCTGTCATTCCCGCGCAAACGGGAATCCACTAGAGGGACCGAGGCATGTCAAAAACGGCAATCGACACAATTTTGAACCGCCATTCATGCCGTGATTTCAACGGGAAGCCGTTGAAGAAGGGCGACCTGGAGACGTTGACCGAGTGTGCGCGCCAGGCGCCTTCGGCGGGCAACATGCAGCCGTGGCACTGCTACGTGGTGACCGATCAGGCTGCGAAGGAGCGGCTTGCGGCAGCCGCATACGGCCAGAGCTTCGTCGCCGCCGCAACGGTTGTCTTCGTCGTCTGCGGCGACCCCGACAAGTCCGCTGCGCGGTACGCAAAGCGCGGCTCGACCCTCTACTACATCCAGGACACGGCCGCGATGGTCGAGAACCTTCTTCTTGCCGCGACGGCGCTGGACTACGGGAGCTGCTGGGTCGGCGCATTCGACGAAGCGATGGCGACCAACGCCCTCTCCATCCCCACCAACCTCCGCCCGCTCGCCATCATACCCGTCGGACCAGGGAAGATCCCCACGACGGGAACGCAACGAAAGAGCAAAGAAGAGGTCTTCGAGGCGGTCTAGTGCGGTCCCAGCCGATTCCTCCGCCGCTGCCCCTTGACGAGACCCTTTGCGTCTGGACGGATGAGGGCGCTGGCGGCCGGGAAGGCTTCGAAGCGATGCTTGCCCTGAAGAGACCGAAGGACGGCGGGTCGGAGTGAGAAGACCAGGTCGGGGGCGTGCGTTATTCCCTCACCCCCGCCCTCTCCGAGATGGAGAGGGTCCGGGCGAGGGCCTTCCGGCCGCTCCTGGAGCGCCCCCCTACCCCACCGTCGGACCGACAACCTGCGGCAGCACGCTCCCTCCATCCGGAATAACGTAGACTTTCGGGTACCGGCTCACGAAGTCCTCCACCACGCCGTTCAGCTCTTCCAGGCTCGAGATCGGGATCAGCCCCGCACGCTCAACCACGTCGCGCGGCAGCTCCGATAACAGCACGATCTTGAACCGCGCCGACTTCTGACGGATCGCGTACGCGGTCTGGCCGTAGACCTCGAAATCCTCGCGGAGCGCGGACTCGAGCGACGCAAGATCCCGATGCCGGAACCACTTCTCCATGTCCGGGCTGCCAAGCCCGTCCTGACACCGCGCCAGCACCAGCATCACGCCGCCGTCCTCCAGAACGTACGAGGCATGGTCCATCGCCTTGTGCGCCTGGATCAGATTGATGTCACGCGGAAACCCGCCGCAGCTCACAACCACCATGTTCGCGTACTCGCGACAGGCGCGCACGTACACGCTCGAAAAGAAATCGACCGCATCGGCGAACGCCTCGCGCAACTTGCCCGCAAAGACGCGCAAGACCCGCCTGTCGGGGGAATGGACGGTGTTCACCGCCAGCGCGTTCGGCACGAGGTCGCCTGCGGCATCGATCGCCTCGCGGAACGGGTTCCCGCGCACCACCCCCGCCCGCACCTGCGGATGCCGGCCGATGCCCGGCTCCGTTGCCAGCGAACGCCGGTGCAGACCGAGGATCGTCCGCCGCGACGCCACGCCGGGAAAGATGCACTTCGCCCCGCCGCCGAAACCGGCCAGATAGTGGATCGAGATCGCGCCCAACACGATCACGACATCCGCCGACGCGACCTGCGAGTTCACCTCGACGTCCTGCCCGTCCGCAAGCGCGCCGATCCGCACACACGGAGCGTCCGCGTCGTGGTCCGTGCACGGGATGCTCCCATAGACGTAGTCGCCCACCAGCGTCCGCTTCTCCGTCTCAGATAGCTTGCGGTGGATTCCGTTGGCGAAGACGACTCGCATGTCGGAACCCCGCACGCCCACGGCGCCGAGATTGTCCACCAGCGCGGGCACAATGACCTCCGCCGCACAGTATCGTGTTACATCCGGCACGACTATCGTCATCTTCGTGCCCTGCTTGATACCGCGCTCCGACAGCCGGAGGTTCTGCAGCGCCATCTCGACCAACGATGTCGAAGGCGTGTCGCACACGGGTGGGAGCTTCGGCTCGATCACTTCGAGGAAGTTCCGCGCAGTGACCTGCAGCCACTGCTTCCCGACACCGTACT
>JAVHLO010000243.1 GCA_031082105.1 Planctomycetota bacterium | reverse complement strand
ATTTCTTCGAAGGTTTCCTGTCAACCTGGGTGGTTGCAGGGAGGAATCGGAGTCAGGAACCATGACAGCAAGATCTTTCAACTATTCCGACAAATGGAAGGACGAGGCGCTGGTCTGTCCGCGCTGCGGATGGCGCGGCAGGTTCGAAGAGGGTGTCGTCGAGTATTATGAGACGCTCATGGACTGCACGTGTCCGGCGTGCGATGCGTCTGAGGCGCCCAAGCTGGCCGTCGTGCACTTCGCCTTGCTTGAACCATCAAAGACACGCAAAGGCCGTGCGGCCGGGATCCGGGGAACGAAACAGAAGCGGAACACCGAGCGCGAGGCGATACGCCTGAAATCGGGTGAGCAGCTTCCGGAACTGCCGCAAGGCCGGCTGAGGATGAAGTGGGACTGGGAAGAACGAGGACCGGGACAGTACGACACCGTCATCCGGTGCGGCGATAGCGTCGTGTGGCGAGAGCCCGCCGTCTACGAAGGCAGCGAGCGGTTCGTCGAGATTGTCTCGATACTCAAGAACAGGTACGGGGATCGCCTGGTCGACGTTGAGCCGACGGCAGCCAGCGAGTACTACCTCTACGGCGACCGGCTCTCATCCGTGAAGACGGTGGATTCGGTGAGGGCGGGGCTTGGAATGGGGCGAAGGAAACAAGGACCAGGGGAGGGCACGGAGAAGAGACGGACCACGTTCAAACGCAAGCCGTAGCCCGAAGACGGCACATCAACCAAGTCCTACCTCGTGCCTCCGGAGTGGACGCGTCGCGTGCAGGTGGTCTCCGCGGTTTGGTGGGCGAGAGAGGACTCGAACCTCCACGGCGTGAGCCATAAGATCCTAAATCTTACGCGTCTGCCAATTCCGCCACTCGCCCTGAGGGTTGCAGGTTGAAGGTTGGGGGTCGCAGGTTGAAGGTTCGAGGTTGCAGGTCGACGGAGATCGGGACCCTTCAGCATTGATGCCGCGAACAGCGACAACCTGCAGGATGCAACCTGCAACTTGTAGCTTCCGGTGGTGCGCCCTGAAGGAATCGAACCTTCGACCCGCTGATTAAGAATCAGCTGCTCTACCGGTCTGAGCTAAGGGCGCATTCCAATACCGACTCTCTCCCTCACCGTAAGAGGACCCGAAAAGCATACCAAAAGCCGCCACGGTTGTCAACAAAATGCTGGGCAGCAGGGAAGGCCGGGGGAAGGGGAGTGCGCAGACCCGAGGAAAGGAGGGGACCCAACCTCCCTTCCTCCCGCCTCTCTTCCGCCGGCCCCCAACCTTCCGTAGTCGTTCCTTTGCACGTTTCGCGAAAATGTGCTTTATTTGATGTATTCTTCAGACAAGAAAGACCGCGAGCAGGGTCATACAGACAGAATGGAAGGAGATCACCATGCTTGCGGTCGCCGTAGCGGTTCCGATCGAATCTGTGGAAGGAACTACCACCATCGCAAGCGGGAACCCGACACTTGAACGTCTCTTTGAGCTGCACGCGCGCGAGCTGATGGGCTATTTGCGCGCGCTCGTCAGGCATGAAGCGTCCGCCGAAGACATCCTTCAGGAGGTCTTCACGGAACTGGCGAGACGCGTCGACAGCCTCGGGGGCGTCGCGAATCTGCGCGCGTATCTTTTTGCGATGGCGCGCAACGAGGCGATGGACTTCCTCGCCCGCCGGCGGCGCGAGGACCGGTTCGATCTCCCGCCCGTGATTCCGCTCATCGAGCCGGAACCGGACGCGGCCGAGAGGGCCGAAGAGATCGGAAGACTCGACGCGGCGCTGCGCTCGCTCCCCGGTGAACAACGCGAGGCGGTCTTCCTGAAATGCGTTGAGGAGTTCACGTTCGAGGAGATCGGCGAAATGACCGGGGTCTCGATAAACACCGCCGCAAGCCGCTACAGGTACGGCATCCAGAGCCTTCGCATCCTCCTGGAGAAAGAAGAATGACAAACGAACGCGACATCGAGGACCTCTTCAAGCGCGCCCGGGTTCCGGAGCTCAGGCGGGGCTTGAAGGAGAAAGTGATGTCCGCCGCGGGTCCTTTGACGCGGCGGCATGCAGGCGCCCGCCGTTCGACTCTTCGGCTCGCGTTCGCCTGCGCCGTCGCCGCGTGCGTTCTCGTTGCCTTCGTGTTTGGCCTGCTTGCACGCGCAAGGGAAAACGAGGTGTTCTCGAAGATCCACGCCGCCGCCGTCGCCGCGACGGAGACCGACAGGCTGTGCGTCGAGCTCCAGATGCCGCGACCGCCGATCGCGCGGCGCGATTCTGTGCGGGCCGACCTGCTCGCCCGAAAGGCCACTGTCGAGAGACTGTTGAAAGGAGATTACAATGGAAGCTAGTGCACAGAACGACAAGAAGGATCAGGGCATCCCCGTGCCGGACGCCACAGCGGGCGGAGGCAAGGAACCCCGGAAGAAACCCAAATCGTCCATCTTGAAAAGGCTCGTCAAGTGGATCGTGATCCCCGTCTTCTGTCTTGCGATCCTGTGGACGCTCGTCGCAGTGATCTGGAACTGGAGCTCCAGCGAGAAACTGAACAAGAAGCTCGACGAACTTCGCAGGAGGGGTGAGCCGCTCAGCGCTCATGACATACAGGAACATTACGAAAAGCTGCTGTCCGGGATCGAAAGAAACGGCGCTCACCTGTACCTTGCGGCCTTCGAAGCCATCAAGAATGACCGCAACAACAAGGAATGGGAATCACTTCCTGTCATCGACGGGAAGGTCCCTCCTCCGGGGGCAAAGCTCTCGCCGGAAACGGACGGCAAGGTCCAGGATTTTCTGGAAAAGCATAAGTGGTTCTTCGAGGTCGTCGAACTGGCCCAGCAGTGCAAGGGCTGCATGTTCCCGCGTCAGTACACCGACGGGGCTGAAATGTGCCTGCCGGAGCTGGCGTCGATACGGAGCGCCGTGAGGATCGTCCTCCTCAAGTGCTATTGGGCGGCCTGTCGCGATGACTTCGACACGGCGGTGGGTGCGATTGAAGCCGCCTTCAGATTGGCGAAGGACCTTGACGACGACTGGACCTTGATCGCCAGACTGGTCCAGGTGGCCGTCACCCATGTGTCCATATCCCAGCTTGAGCACCTTTTGTCTGCGGGTGCGATTTCTGCCGACCAGCTTGCGCGCCTTGAGAGGGTCGTCCCCGAGGGGCTTGACATGGACAGCTACACGATGTCGCTCATCGCCGAGCGCGGCGCCATGGGGCTGTGGGCGTTCGATGAGGTGCTTGGCGGCAATGCAACAGTCAACTCTTTGTGCGGCAATGGGGAGACGGAGTTTTCGAGTTGCCTCTGGTGGATTGTCCCCAGCGGTCTCCTCAAGGACCAATGCATCCGCTACCTGGATTTCATGACCACGATGATCGACTTCACAAAGCTCCCGCCCACGGAGGCAAGGGCCCGCATCCACAAGGACTTCCAGGTCTTCGTGGAAGAACGCCGGCAAGGCGGCGCGATTGCGGCGGTCGAGAATTTCGTGCTCGATCTATTGCTCCCGGCGCTGCATTCATGCTATGATAAGTACGTGGCCGGCTCTCAGCGTCTGGCCCTGGCGCGTGCCGCGGTGACCCTGGAGCGATTCCGGGCGGAGAAAGGCTCGCTGCCGGAGACGCTGGACGAGCTTGTTCCCGCGTTCATGGACAAAGTGCCGGAAGACCACTTCGCCCAGGGGAAGATCCGGTTTCTGAAGGACGCTAAGGGGTACACCGTGTGGTCCGTGGGATGCGACGGTGTCGACAACAAAGGCGCGCGCGACACGTCCAACAACGACGGTCGAGACGGATTCGATATCGTCGTGCGCATCGAGAGGTGACGCTGAAACAGGAGAGTCCGGTGGAATCGACAGGTGACAAGGATCATTCTTCGTCGGAACAGGCGAACGCAAATGCCTCTTCGGACAAGGGCGGGAAGAAACCCCGGTCCACCCTCAGGCGGATCATCAACTGGGTGATAGCCTCAACCGTCTTCCTTCTCCTGCTCCTGTACGTACTCGCGGCTGTGCTGAAGTGGGACGCCGGCGCCAGGCTCGAACAGAAACTGAAGGAACTGCGCGAGCGGGAGGATGTCGTCACCCTCGACGATGTCCAGAGAAAGCACAAGACAATGTTGCTGGCCTTGAACAACAACGGCGAGACGCGTCTCATCGCCGCCCTCGACGCCATGGATGCCGTAACCGAGAGTCAGGAGTGGAACGTCCTCCCCGTGGTCGGCAATGCAACCATACCGGATCCCGGCGCCGAGCTGCCTCAAGACACGATGGGCGTGTTGAAGGGATTTCTGGAAAGCTACAAGCGTTTCTTCGAACTGATGGAGAGGGCCGCGGCATCCGAGCGCTGCGTTTTTTCCCGCGCATACAAGGACGGCTTCGACTTGGCGTTGCCGGAGGTTGGCAGATTGAGGAAGGCGGCTCGGATTTCCTGTCTACGATCGATGTACGCGTCGTGTGCCGGCAACGGAGAGGAGGTGTTGCAGAGCATCGGCTTTGTCCTCAAGCTGGGAGATGCACTGAGATCCGATTGGCTGATCATCTGCCAGCTCGTAAGGGTGGCCGTCTATCAGATGGCGATCGTCCAGGTCGAGTATGCGCTGTCGAGCGACGCGCTGACCGCCGACCAGCTTGCGCGGCTGCAGGCGATGGTTCCTGCGGAAATGGACATGGAAGATCTGCGGATGTCCCTTATCGGCGAGCGCGCGATGGGGTTGGCGCTGTTCGATTCGATGGCCGGGGGCGGCTTTGACTTGGGCGGGCTTGGTTTGGCCCCGCCGATCGCAATGAGCTTCCTTCCGAAGGGCTGGATCAAGGACCAGTGCATCAGGTACTTGAACTTCATGACGGCGATGGTCGAACAGATTCGGCTCCCGCCCAGGCAGGCCTGCGCTGAGATACGGGCGAGGAACGACCGTCTCGCCGCAGAAGAATTTGAGGGAGGCCTCTTCCGGCAATCGCAGAACTTCATCCTGGCGATGTTGCTTCCGGCCATGTCGTCGTGCTACGACAGCCACCTGAAGGCCACGCAACGTCTGCTGCTGGCGCGTACGGCGATCGCCGCGGCGCGATTTCGCAGGGATAACGGGCGGTTCCCGGATACGCTCGACGAACTGGTCCCCGCGTACCTCGCAGAGATCCCCGAGGATTACTTCTCCGCGGGAAAGGTCGGGTATGTGAAGAACGTCGCGGGCTGCGTCATCTACTCGTTCGGCCTCGACGGCCAGGATAACAAGGGAGCATACAACAAGAACGACCCGGACGGCAGTGGTGGAAACGACATGGTGTTCAGGCTCGTCGAGTAGAACCGTCTGCCGCATTTCTCTTGACTACGCGAACGATATTTGTATAATACCGGGTTTCCGTCGGCCAGGGTCGGCCCAGGAGAGAGTTCCGGGAGCGAACCGTGAAAAAGAAAATACACCCGAAGTATGTCGAGACGACGGTCATCTGCGGTTGCGGCGAGACGTTCAAGACTCGCTCGACCAAGGACAAGATCGTCGTCGAAATCTGCTCGAAGTGCCATCCGTTCTACACCGGCAAGGAGAAGCTCGTCGATACGGCAGGCATGGTCGAGAAGTTCGAGCGGAAGTACGCGTGGAGCACGAAGTCCAAGGAAGTGGCCGCCTCGGCCCGCAAGCCGGCCTCGACGAAACCCGGCGCGACCCCGACCGCGCCAGCGCGGCCCCAGCCAAGGACGGAGACTTCAATGCAGGCGCTGACCGCCCCTGCAGACACCAAGG
>JAVHLO010000242.1 GCA_031082105.1 Planctomycetota bacterium | reverse complement strand
CCAATGCGTGCACGATTCTCCGCAGCGGGGTCTCGGCTGCGACCAGCAGGAACGCATCCGTCAGAAGCCCGTCGCCGGCAAGGACCGCTGCGGCCTCGCCAAAGACCTTGTGCGCGGTGGGTCGTCCCCGTCGAAAATCGTCGTCGTCCATCGCGGGCAGGTCGTCGTGGATGAGCGAGTACGTGTGTATCATCTCAAGCGCGCAGGCCGCGGGTAACACGTTCGTCCGCTCCCCGCCCAGCACGTCGCAGATCAATATTGCCAGCGAAGGGCGCAGCCGCTTCCCGCCCGCAAAGAGCGTGTACTCCATCGCCTCGCGCAGCGGGCCCGGCAGCCGGCGTTTTGCCAGGAACCGCCGCAGGCGCGATTCGACGAGGCCGGCTAGGCGCGCAAATATCGGGTGCAGCATGGGATTTCACACCTAATGCTCAGATACGACGCGATCAGGAAATCAGGTGAACGGGTGACAAGGTGAGCGGGTGAACCGTTCACCTCTTCACCCCTTCACCCGCTCACCCCGTCACCCGTTCACCCCGTCACCCGTTCACCCCGTCACCCGTTCACCCCATCACCCGTTCAGCCTTCAGCGCACGCAACGACCGCTCTCTCCCCTTCTCACCAAACGTCTCGACCGCCGCGGCGGACAGGGCCTCGACCGAAATGAGCCTCGTCGCCCGGACGAAGTGACCCAGCATCACGAGATTGGCAGATGCCGGATCCTGGAGTTCCTTTGTCGCCACGTCAAGCGCGGGTACGCCTACCTGGCTCGCCGCCAGGTCGGATAGAGGCTTGACAACCGACGAATCGTAGAAGACCGTGCCGCCCGCGGCCACGTCCCTGCAATAGCGGTCGTACGCCTTCTGCGAGAACGCAAGGACGTACCGCGGCAGCTCCGCGTGCGGGAAGTCAATCCATTCGTTCGAGACGATCACCTCGGACTTGGTGGTCGTCCCGCGCGTCTCGGGCCCGTAGGTCGCGGACGCGCATGCGAACGCGTGTTCGCGTTGCGCCGCAAGCCCGAGCAGGTTCCCGGCAAGGACGACGCCCTGTCCGCCGACGCCGCAGATGCGTATCTCGATGCGGTCGCTAGACGCGGGACTCTCTTCTTTCTTCAAACCTCGAGTCTTTCGCATTGGAAACCGTCAGGAGGAGTTTGGATCTTAGATTTTGGATTCTGGACTGTTCTTGAAGAATTGAGTCCCACAATCGCAAATCCGTGATGCAAACTCCGTGATCCAAAATCCGCGATCCAAAATCCACAATCTAAAATCGCCCGGTCCTATCCCTGAGCTACTCTTTCCGAGCCGTGAACTCCCCTATCGCGATCTTGTCCGCCTGCCGGTCCTCCGCCAGGCCGGCGAGCCCATCGACGGTGGCGCACGCCTCTTTCAGCCCGAACAACTGGTCGGATGCGGAAGCGACCTTGTTCTTCCTGCCGAACTGCGTGAAGCACGGCGAGACAACATCGACGAAGGCAAAACCCTTGTGGGACAGCGCGTTCTTGATCACCTTCATGAGGTGTCTCACGTGGTAGACCGTTGAGCGCGCAACGTACGTGGCGCCGGCCCCGTACACGAGCCGGCAGAGATCGAACGGCCGCTCCGGGTTCCCCTCGGGGGTGGTCGCGGTGCGCGCGCCGGTGGGGGTCGTCGGTCCCGCCTGCCCGCCGGTCATGCCGTAGATCGAGTTGTTCGCGCAGAGGACGGTCATCTCGATGTTCCTGCGCGCCGCATGGATCAGGTGGTTTCCTCCGATGGCGGACAGGTCGCCGTCTCCGCTGACCACGACGACCTTCAACGCAGGCTTGAAGAGTTTCGCGCCCGTTGCGAACGCGATCGCGCGGCCGTGTGTGGTGTGGAGCGTATCCGTCGCAAAGTGCGGGCTGGGTATCCAGGCCGCGCAGCCGATGCCGGACACGAAGAGCAGGCGCAACGGATCAAGTTCCATCTCCGTCGCGCACCGGGCAATCGCGCCCATGAGAATCCCGTGCCCGCAGCCGGGACAGAACGGCGTGGGAAACGTCTCAGTCCTGAGGAACTTCATGTAATCAGGCTTGACCATGTTCGTCCAGCAACAGCGGCAGGATCTCGCCGGGGACAACGACTTCTCCATTGCTCTTGCCGGATGCGATGACCGGCAGGCGCGTGCATCGTTGCACCTCGCGGGACACCTGGCCCTGGTTCATCTCCGGCACCACGAGCCGTCCGGCTTTCGAAGACAGGCCGGCAACGATCTCATCAGGGAACGGCCACAGCGTGATCAGCCGCAGCATGCCGGCCTTCACGCCCTTTGCGCGCGCAAGCCTGACGGCACGCAAGGCCGCGCGCGCGGTCGAGCCGTATGCGATGACCACGGTCTCCGCGTCCTCGAGATGGAACGATTCGACTTTCCAGATGTTCGCGGAGCCCTTTTTGATCTTGTCACAGAGCCGCGCCACCAGCTTCGCCTGCACCGCCGAATCCTGGGTGCGCCGGTATCCTCTTTCGTCGTGCGTCGAACCCGTGACGAGCAGGCGGCGCCCCTGCCCGAAGCCCGGCATCGGAGTGACCGCGTTCGTTGCCGGGTCACCGAACGGCGGCCGATCGCACGACGCGGCCCGCTCCGGAATCATGTCGGGCGGTGTGAGCACGGCGATCTCGCGCAGGTGGCCGATGGACTCGTCGGAGGCGATGAACGTCGGGACGCGATACGTCTCCGACAACCTGAACGCCTCGATGGTCAGATCGTACATCTCCTGGACGGACCACGGCGCCAGTGCGATGATCTCGTAGTCGCCGTGCGATCCCCAGCGTATCTGCATGACGTCGCCGGAACCGGGGCACGTGGCCTGGCCCGTCGCCGGGCCCGCGCGCTGGATATCGACCACCACGCAGGGCGTCTCGGTGATGCACGCGTAGCCGATATTCTCGATCATGAGACTGAGTCCGGGTCCCGAGGTGGCGGTCATGGCTTTCGCTCCGGCCCAGGAAGCGCCGATGACGGCGGCGATTGAGGCGATCTCGTCCTCCATCTGGACGAAGACGCCGCCGACCTTCGGCAGCTCGGCCGCCATGTGTTCCATGATCTCGCTCGATGGCGTGATGGGGTAGCCGCCGTAGAACCGGCAGCCGGCGGCCAATGCGCCGAGGGCGCAGGCCTCGTTCCCCTGCAGGAACCTTCGCACGCCGGATTTGTCGGTGTTTTTCGTCATCTGATACATGGCGTAGTTTTGGAGCGTCAAAGCCGCAGCTTGGACCTTCAATGATACGGCCGAGAATCCGACAAGTCAGACCGCGGCGGTTGAATCCCGAAACCCGCTGCGGCCGGGGACACGCGGCAGGCATTCTGGATTCTGGATTCCCGGCTTCTCGCCTTCTAGATTCCAGCTCGCTTCACGGTCGACACCTCGACACGTATTGCCACATCGGGACACAGCAACTCGCAGGTCCCGCACCCGATGCAGTCCTTTGCGCGGACCGGTTCGGGAGGGAAGTATCCGCGCGCGGAGGCGGTGGCGCCCTTCCCAAACACCTTCTTCGGGCAGGCCCTGACGCAGATGAAGCAGGCCTTGCACCAGTCTCTGTTGATGCTGACAACGCGCGCTTTCTTTGCGATGTTCGGCATAGTGGCTTCATCGTAGCAGGACGGATATCGGGCTGTCAAGGAAAACACGGCGGCCTGCCGGCGAGGCAGGCGCACCGCCCGGTTGGCAAGTCGTTGACTTTCGCGCCCATTCCGGCTAGACTGTGCCACATGGGGATCGAAACCACATTCCGCGCGCTGGCCGACAACGGCAGCACAGCCGCCATCCAGGCGCTTGTTGAAGCATTGTCCGAGCCGTACGCCGAGATCCAGGATGCTGCGGTTGCCCTGCTGTTGAGCCGCGAAGTGCGCCGTGGCCTCGCACAGGTCATAGAGAGGTTCCACACCTTCGACACCAAGACCCAGGCCCGCGTCGAGAAAGAGATCGGCCTGCTCATGCCAATCCTGCGCGAGGCGCTGGGCGCAGGCCCGGGGCAATCGCGGATCAACTCGCTCGACATCGTGGCGCGGTCCCGCGAGGTCGCCCATCTCGAACTCGCCGTGAACGCGCTTCGCGACGCCTCGGAGGCCGTCCGCGAACATGCCACCACGATCCTCGTCGGAGCGGCGGCCCAGCTTGCGCGGCGGACAAGCCGCCCGGCGCCGGACGACGCGGGCGGACGCGATTACTTCGATGCAAGCCGCGAAAAAATGGCCGCGGTGCTGGCGGACGCGCTCGCCACCTACGCGACGCATGGCGAGAAGCGGATCCTGCACGCGCTCATCGAGCTCGGCATCGAGGGACATTCCTTCATCGTCAATGTGCTTTTGGGGACGAACCACGCCGCGCGTGAGGATTTCGTCGCGGTGCTGCAGAATTCGAGTTCCATTCCCGCGATCGATCTGCTGATGCAGCTTGCGCTGGAGCGGAACGAGCGCGCCAAGCGGCTCGGCGAAGACATGCTCTCATCGCGGCGCGGATTGATCTTCGTCAGGGCGGTGTCGGACTGGCTTCTCTCGCTGGACGAGCGCGAACTCGATGCGCGCGCGTCGCGCTACGCCCGGATCCTGTGGCTTCCTGCCGTGCTGGAGCATATCTGGGAGCTCGAGCCGCGCCATCATTCGCATATCCTGCGGTTCATCGAACAGTCGCGCATGCAGCCCGCGGAAAAGGCCGCCGGCGCGGCCGGACTCATCGGCTCGCCCGCCCCGGACGTGCGCGTCCGGGTCATGCGCGTCCTGGCACAGATGGGGTCCGTCCCGCCCGGCGAGGTCGTGGCCCGCGCATTGGCCGACCCGGAAGAGACCGTCGTCAGCGCAGCCGTCGACCTGATCGTGTCCATGAACCTCCCTGACAAGGCCAGGCTGTTGACCCCGCTTCTCTCCAGCACGTTCGAACTCGTGCGCAGGAGGGTCTCACTTGAGCTGTCTCGCGACAATTTCGAGCGCTACATTCACTCGTTCGACAAGCTCGACTCCAGGACCAGGGAACTCGCGGGAAAGGCAATCGCAAAGATCGACCCGGAGATGGCGGAGAGGCTCGCCGACGAGCTCCAGTCGTTGGATCCGGAAAGGCGCGTCAAGGCGCTGCGCATTGCCGAGACTGTATCGAAGGAAAAAGAGCTGGAGCCTATCCTCATCGAGCTACTGAACGACCCGTCGCGCAAGGTTCGCGCGACCGTTGTCCGGACCATAGGCTTGCTCGGCAGCCTGGACGCCATCCGCGCGCTCATCAAGGCCCTATCCGACCCCGACAGGCGCACGCGGGCGAACACCATCGAGGCGTTCGAGGATATCGGCAACCCGAAACTGGCGGCCATTCTCATGCCGTTCCTCGCGGACCTGGACAATCGAATCCGCGCGAATGCCGTCAAGGCTCTCTGGAACCTGGGCCATCCTGAGGCAAAGCAGGTGCTGGACGAGATGCTCGTAGATTCGGAGGAACTGATGCGATTGAGCGCGGTCTGGACGATGGGCGAGATCGAGTATCCCGGCGCGACACAGGCGCTCGAGAAGGTGATGGCACAGGACTCAAGCGCGACCGTCCGTCAGAAGGCCAAAGACGTCCTGAAGAAGCTCGCGGCGGAGGGCGCACGGGGCTAGACCGGATTATTCATGAAATTCGATTCGCTGTCATGCCGAACTTGGTTCGGCATCTCCTTCAGCGAAGGGCCGGACACGTCGCAAAGGAGATTCCGAACCGAGTTCGGAATGACAG
>JAVHLO010000241.1 GCA_031082105.1 Planctomycetota bacterium | reverse complement strand
CAGAGGCGCCTGCGGCAGATGCCGGACAGGCTATTTTTTTTTATGCGCCATGGGACCGAAAGTAAACTTTGTATTTGCCCTCCACAACCACCAGCCGGTCGGCAATTTCGACAAGGTAATGGAGAGCGCATACCAGGACGCCTATCGTCCGTTCCTCGACCTTGTCGAGCGGCACCCGCGTATTCGGTTCTGCCTTCACACGAGCGGGTGTCTCTTCGAGTGGCTTGAGCTGCACCACCCGGACTACGGCGAGCGGATCCGCGCACTCGTCGCCCAGGGACGCACCGAGGTGCTCGGCGGCGGGTTCTTCGAACCGATCTTCCCGATGCTGCCCGAACGCGACCGGGTCGGGCAGATCCGATCGTTCTCACAGTACTTGAAGAAGCGGTTCAAGACGGAGCCGACGGGCATGTGGCTGCCCGAACGGGTCTGGGAGCAGTCGCTGGTCGAATCGTTCGTTGACGCCGGCATGAGATACACCGTGCTGGACGACTACCACTTCAAATGCGCAGGCTTGCAGCCGGGCGAGCTCGGCGGGTACTTTTCCACCGAGGACGAAGGGCGGGTCTTCAGTGTTTTTCCCATCAGCGAGGAGCTGCGCTACTCGATACCGTTCCGCGAACCGGACCAGACGCTGGCGGTGCTTCGTCGTTTCGCCCGCCCCGACGGGAAGGGGCTGGTCGTCTACGCGGACGACGGCGAGAAATTCGGCGTCTGGCCGAAGACGCGCAAGCATGTCTACGACAATGGCTGGCTGGAGCGGTTCTTCAGGGCGATCGAGGACAACCTGGACTGGATCAACCTGCTGACGTTCTCGGAAGCGTTGAAAGCGATGCCGCCGTTGGGCCGGATATACCTGCCCGACTGTTCGTACCGCGAGATGACCGAATGGGCGTTGCCGTCCGGCACGCAGGTCGAATACGAGAAGCTGGTGGACGAACTCCGGCGCGAGGGCCGGTTTGAGCGCTGCGCGCCCTTCCTGCGTGGCGGGGTGTGGCGCAATTTCCGCACGAAGTACCCGGAATCGAACGTCATGTGCGCAAAGATGTGGCACGTGAGCGAACAGGTCGCCGCCATGCCGGCCAGGTCGAAGGAGGCCGAACTTGCCCGGCTCGAACTCTATCGCGGCCAGTGCAACTGCGCGTACTGGCACGGCGTGTTCGGCGGCCTATACCTGCCCCACCTCCGCGACTCCGTGTACCGCCGGCTCATTGCCGCCGAGGAGATGGCAGCAAGGTCCGGGACCCGCACACGAAAGACCGTGCGCATCGAGTCACGCGACCTCGATATGGACGGGAACGAAGAGGTCTATGTTTCCAACGGACGGATCAACTGCTATCTCGCGCCGGCGCGCGGCGGTATTCTCTACGAGCTGGACGTCGTCAGCCGCAGATTCAACATGCTGAACACGCTTGCCAGGCGGCCCGAGGCCTATCACGGCAAGGTGCATCTCGCCAGGGTAGTCGACGACATCGACCAGGTCGAGACGATACACAACATGGTACTGGCGAAGCAGCCCGGTCTCCAGAACATGCTGCACTACGACCGGCACGCGCGCGCGAGCCTGATCGACCATTTCTTTTCGCCCGGCACGACACCGGACGAGACGGCGGAATCTCGGCATCGCGAAGAGGGCAACTTCGTCGGCGAACCGTATGCCGTGGAGATATCAAAGGCGAAGATCGATTTCACCAGGCAGGGGCGCGTCACAAGAGACGGGCGCGCCTGGAATGTGGAGGTTCGCAAGAGCTTCTGTCTGCAGCCGGCGGACTCTCTGCTTCGCGTCCAGTACCGACTCGAGAACCGGTCCGGCGAAGAGCTGACCACAGTGTTCGGTGTCGAGTTCAATTTCTCTATGCTCGCCGGCGACCAGGACAACCGCTACTACTATCGCGATAGCCCGGTCTGCGCCGCAGGCCCATGCGAGTGTGGAGCCGCCGCAGCCGGACGGAAGAGGCTCGGCATGCTCAACCAGCGGCTGTGCATCGCCGGCGTCGAGAACTTCGGCATCGTCGACGAATGGCAGAAGCTGAACATCGGGCTCCATGTCGCCCCGGCGGCCGTCTGGTGGGTGTTCCCGATCCAGACTGTGTCGCAATCCGAGGGCGGGTTCGAGCTGGTGTACCAGTCGTCCTCTGTCATCCCCTGCTGGCAGTTGTGCCTGAGGCCGGGCGGGACCAGAGACTTCGAAATCGTGCTTGCCGTGCGTGAGACCGAGTGATCCCGCGCCACGGCCGCGCAGTGTGGTGTTTTATGCCTTACGAATGGATAACCTCATTGCCCCAGGTACCCGACCCGCAGGAGCACCGGATCCCGCGGCCGCCGGAGGTGCCGGAGACGATCTATATTGACCATGGCCCGGATCTCCCCGGTCACTACGGGCGCGACGCAATCTTCCTGTTGGTGCGGGATCCGGAATGTGCGTTCGCGTATTGGGAGCTCGAAGCCGGGCGGATCGGGGAATTGAAGAAGAAGATCGGCGAGGACTCCCTCAAGGCGGCCTCATGGATGCTGCGCGTACTCAACCTCAGTTCCGGCGAGACGGCCGTCGTGAACATCGCGAATGCCGCCGGCAACTGGTACATCGGAACCACGCCCGATACGCGATACCGTGTCGAGATCGGTGTATTCACAAGCGACGGTGTGTTCCATGTGCTGGCCGTCTCGAACGAGGTCTCAACGCCTCGAAGGGGTCTGTCGCGGAACGTTGATACCGATTGGCCGCTGACCGATGCCGAGGAGTCTATCCTTGGCAAGGGAGAAGGCCACGACCTGCCTCGACAGTACGACAGGAAGTACCCCGAGACGTCGTAGGACATTCTCCATTGGTCATTGAACATTTCTCATTCTTCATTTGCATGATTGGCTCATTGTCTCCATGCTTCCATGAGAGCGCATGCGATCCAATGGTCAATGACAAATGGAAAATGACCAATGAGGCACTGAGCTTGCCCGTCGTCGAAGAGAGAGGCTCATGACCAAGGGATACCTGATACTGGTCCTGCACGCGCACATGCCGTTCATAAGGCATCCGGAGCATCCTCTCTTCCTTGAAGAGGACTGGCTGTTCGAGGGCCTGACGGAGACGTACCTGCCGCTCCTTGACGTGTGCAACCGTCTTCTGAAGGAAGGGATCGAGTTCCGGCTGACGTGCGTGATGTCTCCCCCGCTCTGTGAGATGCTTGCGGACGATCTGATCCGCCGGCGATACGGCGACTATCTATCGCGGATGGTGGAGCTCTGCCACAAGGAGGCGGGCCGCCTGCGTGACGACGCGGCCTTCGGCGATTGCGCCCGGATGTATCTGCAACACTTCTCACGCGCGCAGCAGATGTTCGAGCTCGAGTGCCGGCGCGACGTGCTGAAATCGTTCAAGCGCCTTCAGGACCAGGGCTGTCTCGAGATCCTCTCCTGCGCAGCCACCCACGGATTCCTCCCACTCATGATGCGCCGCGAAGCGATCCGCGCCCAGATCTCGATCGGCGCGGCAAACTACGTAAAACACTTCGGCCGCAGTCCGGCCGGGATGTGGCTGCCGGAATGCGGCTACGCGCCGGGCGTTGAAGAGGAACTCCGGGCAGCCGGCATGAAGTACTTCTTCGTTGACACGCACGGCATCCTGTTCGGCGATCCCAGGCCCAAGTACGCGGCACATGGTCCGGTCGCCTGCCCGAACGGCGTCGCCGCCTTCGCGCGCGATATCGACTCGTCGCGCCAGGTCTGGAGCGCCAAGGAAGGCTATCCGGGCGATCCGGCCTACCGCGAGTTCTATCGCGACCTGGGCTATGACGCGGACTACGACTACATCCGGCCCTACCTGCACGCGGACGGGGTCCGGCGCAATATCGGGCTCAAGTATTTCCGGATCACCGGCAACTGCGCCCTGCACGAGAAGCAGCCTTACAAGCCCGGCGACGCGCTCAGCCGCGTCGCCGAACACGCGGGGAACTTCATGTTCAACCGGCAGAGGCAGGCGGAACATCTCGCGGGCATCTACGGCCGGCCGCCGGTGATCGTGTCGCCGTACGACGCGGAACTGTTCGGCCACTGGTGGTTCGAGGGACCCGAGTTCCTGAACCAGCTCATGCGCAAGATCGAGAGCCAGCAGGACGACATCGTGCTCGTCACCCCTTCCGAATACCTTGCCGCCCACAAACGCGTGCAGCGCCAGCGGCCTTCGATGTCGACCTGGGGCAACAAGGGCTACAGCGAGGTGTGGTTGAACGGCGGCAACGACTGGATTTACCGCCACCTGCATGCCGGCGAGGAACGCATCGTCGAGCTCGCCAACTGCCATCGGGATGCGCAGGGTCTCGTGCAGCGCGCACTCAACCAGGCGGCGCGCGAATTCCTGCTCGCACAGAGCAGCGATTGGGCCTTCATAATGAGCACCGGCACGGCCGTGCCGTACGCGCATAACCGCTTCCGTAACCATATCGCGCGGTTCAACGATCTCTATCGACAGATCCAGGACAACTCGATCGACGAAGCGCGGCTCGCCGACCTCGAAGGGCGCGACAACATCTTCGCTGAGATCGACTTCAGGGCTTACTGTTCTTAGCCTGACTCATTCACGAATCCGAACGTGGTGTCGTTCTCTTGCTCTTGCTCCTGCTCTTGCGCGCGAGAGAAAGAGTGAGAGGAAGAGCAAGCGCACGAGCACGAGCAACAGCACGATTTGACACTGTGCGGGGTTTTCCCGGGGATACGTGAATAGTCTGGGTTGGGCTCTTCCGATGAAACTGCTGGTCCTTTCACGACGCGGTTCGTACTACTCGACGAGGCGGCTCCGCGAGGCCGGGAATGCGCTCGGGCACGAGATCGTCGTTGTCGACCCCCTGCGCTGCACGCTGCTTGTCGAGAAGGGCGGACCGCGCGTGTACTTCGGCGCGAGAGACCTCGGGGACGCGGACGTCGTGATCCCTCGGGTGGGGACGTACGGCGCCGACTACTCGATCGCCGTCGTACGCCAGTTCGAATTGATGGGCAAGCCGGTCCTCAATTCCGCCGAGTCGATCTCGCTGACAAAGGACAAGCTGAAATGTCTCCAGATGCTGGTCGCCCGCGGGTTCAAGGTTCCGCCGACGATCCTCTCCCGTTTTCCCCAGAATATCGCGCGCGCCATTGACCACCTTGGCGGCCCGCCGGTCATTCTGAAACTGCTCCGCGGCTCGCAAGGGACCGGCGTGATATTGGGCGAGAGCCCCCACGCGGTCGAGGCAGTGCTTGACACCATGTGGAACCTCGGCCAGGATATCATGCTCCAGCAGTTCGTCGCCGAGGCGGAAGGTTCCGACTTCAGAATCCTGGTGCTCGACGGCAGAATCCTTGCCGCAATGCGCAGATCGGCGAAGAAGGGCGATTTCAGGTCGAACATCCACTGCGGCGGGACGGGCGTGAAGGCGACGCTCAGCCGCGAAGCGAAGAGCATCGCTTTGCGGGCCGCGGCGGCCACCGGACTCGATTTCGCAGGCGTGGACCTTCTGGAGTCTTCAAAGGGACTGCTCGCGCTGGAGGTCAATTCTTCGCCGGGATTCCAGGGGATGGAAGACGCAACCGGCCTGGACATCGCCTCGAAGCTCATCCGCTACGCGGTCGCTATGGCCGGTCCAAACCGGCGCGCGGCGCGGAGCGGAGCCTAGCAGCCAGTCCGAGTAACGCCGGGCCGGCCGATTTTGGAGTGCGCCGGCCGCAGACGGCGCTTTCCCTCAAAGGGTGAAGC
>JAVHLO010000240.1 GCA_031082105.1 Planctomycetota bacterium | reverse complement strand
ATTCCTCCTCCGCGCGGGCAACCGAAGGCTGAGCGGGGAAGACTACTCCCACGAAGAGTACAAGCAGTGTCCCCAAAAGTGTCCAAGTTCTCGTGCCCGGCTCTCGAAAAGGAGGCCACTACTCAAAGAGCGCTTCCACAAACCGCTGAGTCTCAAACACTTCAATGTCGTCCACCTTCTCGCCTATCCCAATGAATTTTACGGGTATCCCCAGTTCTCGTTTGATTGCAAGTACTATGCCACCCTTTGCCGTGCCGTCGAGTTTTGCGAGAAAGAGGCCGGTGACGTCGGTTGCTTCCTTGAAGGTCTTGGCCTGAGCTATTGCGTTCTGGCCGGTCGTCGCATCGAGTACGAGGATGGTCTCGTGCGGCGCGCCGGGAATCTTCTTGCTCAACACGGAACGGATCTTGGGCAGCTCCTTCATCAGGTTCGCTTTCGTGTGCAGCCGGCCGGCGGTGTCGATGATGAGCACATCGCTTCCGCGCGCCTGGGCCGCTGACGCGCTGTCGAACGCCACGGCCGCCGGGTCCGCGCCGGACTGATGTCGGATGACCTCGACTCCGACCCGGTCGGACCAGATCGTGAGCTGCTCATTCGCCGCAGCCCTGAAGGTGTCGCATGCGCCGAGGAGCACCTTGCGGCCTTCTTCTTTCAACATGTTTGCCAGCTTGGCGATGGATGTCGTCTTGCCGGTGCCGTTGACGCCGACGACGAGGACGATCGTGGGCGGCGTATCCGCAAACCGCAGCGCCGCCCGGTCTTCGCCGAGCATGCCGCGGATCTCGGTTTTCATCATCTCGAAGAGCTGGGAACCGTCGTCGATCTTCTGCAGCCGGGCCTTCTCCTTGAGACTGTCGAGCAAAGTCGTCGTGGTGGGGACGCCGACGTCTGCGGAGAGCAGTATTTCTTCGAGCTGCTCGACAAGCTGGCCGTCCACCCGTCTGCCAAGCAGCAGGTCTCTGACCCGGCGAAGACTGTTGCGGGTCTTGTTGAGACCGGCCTTCAGCTTCTCTATTGCTCTTTTGAAGAACATTGTTTCCTGACGGCGTCAAGGACGCCGTTCACAAACGGGCCGGCCTCAACCGATCCGTACTGCTTCGCAAGTTCGATGGCCTCGTTGATTGCAGCGGCGGGCGGGACGTCGCCGCCGAACAGGATTTCGTAGCAGCCGATCCTGATGATGTTCCGTTCGATACTCCCGATCCGATCGAGTTTCCAGGCCGTCGACAGCCTGGAAATGGTCTCATCGAGTACGGTGCGATTCCGTTGGACGCCTTCGACAAGTTCCCGCGCAAACTGCTTCACCGCGGTTGGGCCGGTATCGCTGAGAACGAAGTCTTCCTTCTCCCCGGCGCTCCACGTCGGCCTGAACTCCATCTGATAGAGGACCTTCAAGGCCAGTTCCCGCCCCTTCCTTCGAGTGCCGAGCGCTTCTGTCTTCATTGATAGGTTGTGCCACCGACTGCTCTTCTCCGGGTTGGCTTCGGTACCTTCAGTGTTCTCGGTGGTCTCTCGCTAACGCAATTGTTCAAGGAGGTTGGCCATCTCGATGGCCGCCTCGGCCGCCTGCGCCCCCTTGTTCCCTTCCTTCGCGCCCGCGCGCTGGATTGCCTGCTCGAGCGTGTCCGCCGTCACGATCCCGAAGACCGCCGGCACACGCGTGGTGAGGCCCACGTGCGCTATCCCCTTGGCCGCTTCGGCTGCGATGAAGTCGAAGTGGGGCGTCTCGCCCTTTATTATCGTGCCGAGACACATTATGGCTTGGAACCGTTTCGTCTCCGCCGCCTCGAGCGCGATCAGCGCGATCTCGAAAGAGCCCGGCACCCACATGAGCTCGATGTCGTCTTCCTTCACGCCCCGCCGCTGCAGGGCGTCAAGCGCGCCCTCGACGAGCCGGCGGGTCACGAAATCGTTGAACCTGCTCGCAATGATGCAAAAGCGTTTCTTGCTGCCGATCATCGTGCCTTGAATGACTTTCACAGCGGACCGCTCCAAACGTTGAGTGAGAAAATGCGGATTTCCACCTGGCCGCTACATGTCGATTGATGATACTAGAATGAACTTCCGATGTCAAGCGTTTTCTATGAGCGTGCTTGATGGGGTGTAGTCCGCGATTATTAGGTAGGGGTGGCGCGCCCGTAGTCGCGCGCGAGATTCGTATGCGACGAGAAAGCTGAATCGCTCAACAACCTCCCACAGGCCGGCCAAGCGCCACCCGCAGGTCGCACGAATCGGGCGGCGCTTGATTGCTGTACGGGACCTCACGTGCATTCCAGCTCAGGTCACAGTCCCAAATGCTTCAGCATTCACTGGCGCGCCGCCCCTACTACCCACAAACCGGGACTACACCCGCTTGATGTCCCTTGTCGAGAAAGCCCTTGACAACCGGACTGGTCGCGGATACAATGTTTTCCAGACGGGATTTCGGGCGGTTCGTTTCTGGAGGCACAAACATGAGAACATTGGGCGCGCTTGGAATGGTCAGAGCGGTTGGTGCAGGCATCCTGCTCCTCTGCGCGATTGCGGTCGTCGCGCCTCTGCTCGTCGTGGCTCAAGGCCAGAGCAACGAGCAAAGAGCAGTCGGGACGCTCAGGACGCTGGTTACGCAGGAGAACCTGTGGCACAAGATGGATGCCGACGGCAACGGCACGAATGACTATTGGACCATTGACGTTGCCGGCATGTATCGCGCCATCCGTCAGCCGAGCGGCACCGAGGCCATGATGGTTGACGTTGCCGTTGCGAGGTCGGACTGGTCTCCCGACGGCGCCGGTGACGGGGGTGGCGGGGAATTTCCGCTGGTGGCTGTCGCGTATGCCGCCGACACGCAGGTTCCTGGTCTGGCTGCGATGGCACAAACCGCGCCGATTCCGAAGTCCGGCTACTACGTTGCTGCCTTCCGCAACGATGCGGCCAGTGTTTCGTATGCGGTCGACCTGGACGGCGCGGGTCAGGCCTACGAAAACACGAGCAGGTTCGCTTTCATGGCGTTCCCGGAGAACTATGGCGCCACCGGCAAGAACGCTTTCATCGTGGATGCGAGCGGCGTGGTCTGGCGCATCGATGCGGCACTGGGCAAGTACAACTTGCCTGCGGGGCCGGTCAATGCCACACTGCCCGCGAACGGCACTGCGCCTCTCACTGAATGGCCGAACGCCAACCCGGCCAAGGTTGGATACGCGCAGGCCGATGGGCTCGAGGAATCTGCGCTGGAACAGGATGACGAGGAGAACGAATCTTTCTTGGAAGAAGGGTCTGCTTGTCCTGTCTGCGGCCACGAGCTCGAGTCTTCCATTGCCCGCGAGGACTTGGTGCGCAAGTTGAAGCCCTTGTTGGATGACTTGCAGCTCGGTCTGGATGATCTACGTGACAGAGACTGCTTGAACAACCTGAAGCGTCTCGGCTTGTATATCACCCTGTGGGTCACAAAGTTCGGAGCAGAGTGCAAGTATCCCGGGCCCGGCTTGAAGCTGTTGTTTGACCTGTACAACCACCCCAGCCAGAAATTGGCAATAATTACTTCAAGAGGCTATGGGCTGTTGGTCTGCAAGAGGTCCGGTGACAAGGCGCCGAAGGCGGAACTGGTGACCGCCTGCAATCCGAGTTGCACGAGCTACGAGTGCACCAAAGACCAACTCGACGACACCTGCTCTCCGGACAAGCCGATTGTCTGGGACAAGAAACCGGTTCACGACGGCAGCAGGCACGTCCTTTGTTTCGACGGAAGTGTTTTGTCGCTCACGGAAGAGCGGTTCCAGAAGGAGCTGAAGGAGCACGAAGGCAAGAAGTAGCTGCGGACAGGAGACGATCGGCCCGCTTGTCGTCGGCGTGCTGCGACTGGGGATCGTGATGAAGACACCGGGTTGTCATACTGACCACAGAGTCTCGTGCAAGTCCCTGTTGCCAGGATTCCAGGCGTCCTTCCCGCCAAATGCCCCTCCGGGATGGTCGGGTGTTTGGCCGGCACGCTGTCCAGCCATGGCACGCAATGCCCCCATTGTGTTGGGCCCTTGCCGGGCATCTACTCGCCGTTCTGTACCGGCTCCTGAACCAGGATTTCGGGCGAGTTGCAGAGCCTGTATAGTTCTCTGGAACAGAAATCCGGAGCGTCACCTTCTCCGGCGGCCAGGACGCATCCATCAAGCAGAAGCACATGCACTTCGCCATGATGACCGACGTGATTTGCCGGCAGGTCGGCACAGAGAGGTTCGTCAAACCTTGACTCGTCGGTTAGCGTCCTCACTGGCGGGTCTACGGAGTACCGATAGTCGAGCGCGGTCGAAGAGGGCGCTCGCCCCAGGCCGGGACAGACGAAGAGGCAGTGCTGGTTCCCTGCAACGGAGAGTTCCGGCGTTGGCGTGTTGCGCAGCGTGTTGAGAAAGGTCTTGCCCTGCGCCGGCGGAAACCCAGCGTACTTCGCTCTGTATGAGCTTATCAACTGGCCGAGCGTTTTCAGGTTGCGGGTACATTCGTTCGCCTTGGTGCAGTGCCGCGCCTTGAGCACGGCGGGCAGAAGGAGCGCCACGAGGCAACACAAGATGCCTAGCACCACCAACAGCTCTACTTTTCGCGCCCGGTTCATAGCCTTGTTGTCCAAATCGCAATTCATCCCGTAGGGATGCCGCGAGAATAGCCCAGCAATTCATTGCTGGGTTCGAGTCGCCAGCCAGCCGGCGAGTCCCGTAGGGACGACTGATCCGACAAGTGCCCGTCTAAGCTCAGTTCAGCCGTCCCTCCGGGACTGGTACTCAATAGGCCGACCAGTTACCCAGGAATGAATTCCTGGGCTATTTCCACATATCCCTCCGGGACAGCCATGCGTTTGGATAGCAGGCCGTGAAGAGCTGACCCCACTATTCCTTGCCCGCCTTCCGCGCCTCGATGCGCTCGATCGCCTTGCGCGCGGCGTCGGTCACCCCTTTCGAGGAGTCCTCGAGCGAGGCTGCGGTCAGCACGTTCAGCACCGTCTTATCGCCGATGTTGCCGAGGGCGTTCGCCGCGCTCATGCGGACGCCTTCGTTCGCGTCGCGCCTCAGCAGCTCGGTGAGAAAGACCATGGGCGTCTTGCTCCGGAAGTCGCCGAGCAACCGCACCGCCCACGAGCGCACCGTCTGGTCGGTCTCGGTCTTGACGAGTTCCATCAGCAGCGCGACCGATTCCTCCCCGCCCGAGCGTATCCGCTTCTCCAGTTGAAAAACAGCCTGCATGTTGGCGCGGAGATTGGGCGACTTCAGGAGTTCGACCCAGCGTTCTATCCGTCTCGAAGGCGGCTCTCCCTGTTGGCCGGCCGGGACAGCGGGCGTCGTTTCCGGCGGCTTCTCCGTCGTTGTTGCGGGGTCGGGCGGCTTCGTCTCCGGGTCGGCGGGCTGAGCCCTGCCGTCGGCCTGGCCTGCGCCCTCAGTTGCCGGTTGCGCCGCGGCGGAGTCCGCCGGCTTCTTGTCGGCGTTGTTCGATCGCTGCGTGTACGAATAGAACCACAATGCGCCGGCGACACAGACCGCGAGGATCGACAGGCCGCCGATCAGTGTGCCCAGGCCCGGCGCCGAGCCGTCCCGCGGACCGGAGTCCTGCCCGCGGCCAGTGGCGCCGGCATCGGAGGGCGTCTCAGAGTCATGTTCTTCGTTCACGTCCGGCATACTGTGGAAACCTCCGAAGTTCGCCTCGGGCGGATCCGCTGAGGCGGAAAATCCCAAATTCCAACGACGAAATCCCAACAAAATCCCAAGCCCCAAATCCCAA
>JAVHLO010000023.1 GCA_031082105.1 Planctomycetota bacterium | reverse complement strand
CTTCGACCAATGGGCGGACGGGCCGGTCGCTCAGTACCGACATGTTGCCACGACGAACGCAAACCCGCGGATCGTGTACGCCTTCAACTCGAATACCGGGGTCCCGCCGCCGCATCATTCCACCGTGTTCCGCTCGGACGACGCCGGCCAGACCTGGCGCGCGACGTTCCAGGCGGATCCCCGGTTCCCGGAACTGAACGTCGACCGCGACTACACTGTCGCCGGGGTTAAACAGTACTACCCGGACGTGCCCAACGGCGTTGCGATCTGCCCCAGCAACCCGGACATCATTCTCCGGGTCGACGCCGGCAACGCCTACATGACGACTAACGGCGGCAAGAGCTGGTTCTGCGGCCACACGCGCCTCGCACCCGGACAGAAAAGTCCCGACGTAAAGGAACCCAAGTGGCAGTGCAACGGACTCGTGGTCACCACGACCTGGAACTACTACATCGACCCCTTCGAACCGAACCGCCACTACATCTGCTACACGGATATCGGCTTTGCGCGCTCGCTCGACGCGGGCCAGTCCTGGATCTGGTGGCCGATCGAGGGGCGCGCGCCGTGGTCCAACACCTGTTACGAACTCGCGTTCGATCCGCAGACGCCGGGCAGGATCTGGGGCGCGTTCTCAAATGTCCACGACATCCCGAACGACAACATCATCTCCGGCAGACACAACAGCGTCGGCCCCGGCGGGGTCTGCGTGAGCACGGATTTCGGCGCGACGTGGAAGGTCTCGAACGAGGGGCTTCCGCTTGCGCCCGTGACCTCCGTCGTGGTCAATCCGAAGGGCGCCAGGGGAGCGCGCGTGTTGTACGCGGGAATCTTCGGCGAGGGCGTGTACAAGTCCAGCGACGACGGCCGCAAGTGGGCGGCGAAGAATCAGGGCCTGGGCGCCGACTCGAACCGCCGGGTCTGCCGCGTCGTTCTTCATCCGGACGGCACGCTCTTCGCGCTCGTGACGGCCCTCCGTCGCGACGGCAGGTTCCAATCGGAAGGCGTCGGCCTCTATCGCTCGAAGGACGCGGGCGAGCATTGGGAGCTCGTAAACAGATCGAGGCCGCTGTTGTGGCCGAAGGATTTCACAGTCGACCCGAAGGACAGCCGGATCATCCACGTCGGCGCGTGCGACGCGAACGGCCAGGAAGAAGGCGGGCTGTACCGGACGGTCGACGGCGGGGCGACCTGGAAGCGTCTTGCGCGCAAGGGGCGTGAACACTTCGGCGCGTTCCCGCACCCGAAGCAGCCGGGCTGGATCTATATGACGCTTACCGAAGGCGCGCCGGATTCCGGCCTGTGGCTGAGCAAGGACAACGGCTCGTCGTGGACGGCGATGGGCGGGCTGCCGTTCGCCAACGCGCAGAGGGTGGCGTTCGATCCCGCGAACGCGAATGCGATCTACGTGACGACCTTCGGCGGCAGCGTCTGGCGCGGGCCGGCGACGGAATAGAAGAGATTTCGACGCCGGCCATGCCGGCGGTCTCTCAAGAGCCGGCCTCAAGCTACACTCTACGCAGGCAATGCGAGGCACTATCCGATGGCCGACATAAGTCGAACGGTTGGGCCGCGAGGTATCGCATAGCCGCCCCTCGCGGAGCTGCTGTTGGACTGTTTTGCGTTTCCCAACGGACCGTCCTGCAAACGCCAAGATGGGAACCGAGGGAGCTCAAGTCGCGTCTAAACAGTATGGGGCCATGGGACAGGGAAGACACTTCTCGTATCGCTGTTTTCTTCTTTTCCAGGAGGTGAAACATGAATAGGCGCGCCGCCATGTGCGTGGGTCTATTGATCGGTTTCTCTGTCTTCGGCGTAGTGGTCCGATCCGCCCTGTCCGACCGCGGGTCGATCCCCTACGACCCGGACGTGACGATCTTCGAGCCGAACCAGCGGGCGCTCATCGCCTGGAACGGCACGGAAGAGATACTGCTCCTCTCTACGGAGCTGCACGCGTCCAAAGAGGTCGACGTGCTCGAGGTGCTGCCGCTCCCGACCGAGCCGACGGTGAAGAAAGGCGACATGAAGGTCTTCGAGCGCGCGGTCCGGCTCATCAACAAGAAGACCGCTCTGAAGGCCGTCTTCGCCGGCAAGGGCCATGGCGAAGGCGCTCGCAACGCCGAGGATGCCGGTGAGGTGACGTTCGAGGCCAAGATCGGCGCGCACGATATCTCCGTCGTCAAGGTGAAGGACGCCGACCACTTCGTCGAGTGGGTCGTCTGTTTCCTCAGAGACAAAAAGAACGTCCCGGACGCGAAGGTTTCCGAGGACTTCAAGCGCATCATCGGCTCCTATGTCAAGGACGGTTTCTGCTGGTTCGTGTTCGACACCGTGAAGGTGAAGAAGGCTGCCGAGCAGATCGAACCGATACAGTACCAGTTCAAGACGGAGAAGCTCTTCTACCCGATGAGAATTACGAGCCTTGCGCAGGGCGAGACGGTAATAGACCTCATCGTCCTGACCCCGCGCATGCTGAGCAAGTTCCCGTGTTTGCCGATGGATCGAATCGAGCTGCGCCACGACCCGGTGGACGTGAACATCGACGAGATCAGCGGGGTGAGCGAGGACTTTGCCGGCCTGTTGCGGCGCGAATCGAACTGCAAGCTGCGCATCTGGCGCGTGTCGGGGAAGCTGTCCGAGCTGGACAAGGACATCGTGGCGGAGTAGCGCGGGCAGAATGAGAGGCGACGGCATGGGCAGTAGGGCGGGGGCTTGCCCCCCGCCGCATCTGGCCCGCGGTGAATACACCGTGTCGGCCCGCTAGTCCGAACTATTCGCGGGAATGACACTTGCAGCTTCTTCATGAATAGGCCGGGCTAGTCCGCTTGCCTGTCTTCTTGTTCCTTCGTTCTTCGGTGGAAGGCCGCACCAGGGGAATCATCGCCCCGTCGCCCACGACCACAGGCTGCGCAGATATCGCAGCTTGACGAGCCCGAGGGGCAGCTCAAGGTGCAGCTTGTCCGCGACGGGCGCGGCGTTTATCCGGTCTATCCGCGCCTTCAACTGCGGAGATTCCCGGTACTTCCCGCTTGCCATCGCGTCGTCGATCTCGCGCATCATCGCCCAGGCCGCCTTGATCCGGTGCTCGCCCGCCTCGGCGATCCGCGCGGAGATGGTCCCGTGCATCGCCTTCAACCGATTAAGACACAGTATGGCATCGTAGGTTGTCTCCACGATCTGGTCGCGCGTCATCCATTCCGTTTCGTAGTTCAAAGTGTACTTCCAACTCGGCGCCAACAGCGCCTGGCGATGCTCCTCAAGCGTCCGAAACAGGATCCGGTAGCCGTGGCGTTCGGGCTGCTCGAAGCCGAGACTCCCGGGATCGAGGAACGGCGCCAGCGGGCCGATGAACAGGGAAAGTCGCTTGGCCCCCTTGAACTTCTGGAGCAGCGAATCGCAGTATTCGATGGTGTCCATCACCGACCTCGGCGTTTGTTTGGGCAGCCCGATAATGAAGAATATGTCGAGCCGCCCGCAGCCAGCGTCGAGCGCGTCGCCCAGCGTCCGCTCGAGGTCGTGGTTCGAATAGTGCTTGCCGGCGGCCTTGCGGATTTCGGGGTCGTGCGATTCGGGCGAGATCTCGAGGCAGAAGTTGGGACAGGCACGGCTCATCTGACGGAGCAGTTCGGTGGGGGCCGGGGAGAACAGCTCAAGTATGACCTGGTTCTTCACCCGCTGTTCCTGGAACAGACGCAGCACCTCGCGGGCGTATTCTTCGCCGGGCTGGCGCAGGTCGCCGAGGATGAAGATCGGTCCGCGGCTGAAGCGGCGGATCTGTTCCACATCGTGAACCACGGCCTGTGGAGAACGGAATGCCGTCTTGTCGCGGCCACAAAAGCCCTTGTAGGCGGAGGCGGAGCCGCCGCAGAAGACGCAGTTCCTCGTGCAGCCCCGGCAGGTCGGCACGGCGGTGATGGGATAGCGCGCCCAGTCCTTGAACGGGGCGTAGCCGGCAAAGTCGCGGTACCTGATGACGGACCGCACCGCGTTCGACAGGTGGTCAACCATCACGTCGCCTAGGTCGACGGGGACATGGGAGAAGGGGTTTTCCCGCACCTCGTCGCGGCCGTCATTCGACTCCACCGGGAAATCCTCTCTCCCGTCATGCCCCGACCGCGGTCGGGGCATCTCCTTTACACTTGGACAAGGAGATTCTGAACCGAGTTCAGAATGACACGACTTTTTGGCTGCGGCGGAATCGTCCTTCCAGACGAGGTTTGGTGCTGTGTCGAGCGGGCTTCGCTTCTTCAGGCAATCCATGAGCCGCCGCACCGGTTCCTCGGTCGAGTCGCCGCGGACGACAAAATCGACCTCTGGATACCGGATCAGCTCGCGGTGGAAATACGTGGCGGAAAGGCCGCCCATCACAACCTTCGCATCGGGGTGACAGCGCTTGACGATCTTCGCCACCTCGATCGCGCCGTGTGCGCTCACCAGCCAGTGCAGGTCGATGCCGAAGACCGGCGCCTTCAACCGCCGTATCATTTTCTCGGCGTCGAATTTCCTGTCGTTGAGCATGTGCACGGCCAGGTTGACGACGCGCACGCGGTATCCGGCCCGCTCGAGGTACTCGGCGATGGAGGCGAAGCCGATGGGGTACATTTCGAAGACGTTCGTCGACGGGACAAGGTCGCTGACCGGACCGTGCAGGATGGTCTTCTGACGGAAGTCATAGACGCTGGGCGGGTGGAGCAGGACCAGGTCGACCGACATTGTCTTCCTCCGTTGGCGCCGTGCCGCGTTGAGGGATACGGCGCATCGGGATCCTGATGGTCGCTCCCCTTCCTCATCAAGGGAGAGGCACAGGGCAAGGGTGTTAGCCGTGGGTGCGCGCGAGTCCCTCACCCCCGCCCTCTCCCAGAGGGAGAGGGGGACCGCGTCTTCCGCTCCCTGATTGGGAGAGTGTACTATTGACGTTTGCGTTGCCTGCTCGAACCTACGCGGGCGTCCCGGCCAGCAACGGCTCCGGCGAGACGAGATGCTTCTTGAAGGCGAGGTCCTCGGCCGGCACGCCGAAGGCCAGGCCCAGCAACTGCGTGAAGTAGAGAATTGGGATGTTATAAGTCGTCGCGTACTTCTCCTCGACCTCGGTCTGTCTCGTGTCAAGGTTTGCATGACAGAGCGGGCACGCGACAGCGATCGCGTTCGCGCCCACCGCCCTGGCTTCTTCGAGGATGTCGCGCGCAAGCTTCACAACGATGTCCGTCCGCGTAAGGGCCAGCGAGCCGCCGCAGCAGTCGGTCTTGTAGGACCAGTCAAGCGTCTTGATGCCGACCGCGCGGAGGATCTTGTCCATCGACATCGGATATTCGCAGACGTCGAACTGCATCACCTTGGGCGGCCTCGTGAGGAGACAGCCGTAGTAGCAGACGACCTTCATCTGTGTGAGCGGCTTTGTGACCAGTGTCTTCACTTTCTCGGGCGTGAGCAGGTTGATGAACACTTCCAGCGGGTTGAGTATCTTGACCTTGCCGGCGAACGGCCTTCCCACCACTTCGTCGACGTCCTTCTTAAGCTCCTTGTCGTGCGCGGTCTCGTGGAGCGCCGCCTTGCAGCGCGCGTAGCATGCGGCGCAGGGGACGACGATGTCCGAGATGCCGGCCTGCTCGTACAGCGACATGGTGCGCACCGGCAGCGCGGCCGCGAGCAGTTTCGAGGTCATGTGCCCCGCCGTCGCGCCGCAGCAGATCCAGCCCTTAGGCTCCTGCAGCTCGATGCCGAGCTTCTCGCACACGGCCTTGAACGAGATGTCGTACTCAGCCCCGGTCGAGTGAAGCGAACAACCGGGATAGTAGCCAAAGGTGGTCTTTGCGTCTGTCATGTTCTCTTTAATGCTCCAAAACCGAATCTCTTCGCGGGCGGCGACACTTCACGCGCTCAGTGTCTGGATTCCCGCTTTCGCGGGAATGACAACCGGGGACAGCTACTTCTTCTCCGCCTCTTTCTTTTTGATCCTGGCCATCATCCCCTTGACACCGAAGAAATCGGTGAAGGACGGCAGGAGCGACAGCTTCCCGTGCCAGAGCATTTTCATGCCCAGCCCGGTGTCCTTGAGGAACTGGCCGGTGGCGAGCTTGAGGCGTCCGATCATGCCGAGCTCGAACGTGCGGCCGTGCCACCAGATGTTGCGGACCATCGTGCGCGCGAACGCCGGGATCTCCGGCTCCTTCGGCTCGACGCCCTCCCGGAGCGCGACTATGCGCGCAGCGTCCATTACCTTCGCGATATCGACATCCTGCGGGCAGCGCGTGGTGCAGGTCTCGCACGACGCGCAGAGCCAGATGGTCTTGCTGTTGAGGACGAGGTCTTTCTGACCCAGCCGCACGGCGTGGATGATCTTCGACGGCATGACGTCCATTTCGTAGGCGATCGGGCAGCCGGCGGTGCACTTCTTGCACTGGAAGCAGAGGTTGACGTTGGTGCCGCTCTCTTCGAGCACCTTCCGCGCAAAATCGCCGCGGATGCATTCCTTGGTGACAGCGAGTTCCATGAGCACAGTTCCTCGAAAAGGACGATCTTCCGTAAGGCGCACCATAGTACAAAATGGAGAAAAAGGTGTCAAGGAAAAGATTCAGCGCGCGAGCTCGGTCATCTTGACGGCTACGGCGAGCGCCTCGATTTCGCGCGACATGTCCGCGTTGCGCACGCGAGTGCCGGCCGGCGCGAAGATATCCGTCGGCGCAAGGTTCAAGATGCCCTTGATTCCCAGCCTGAAGAGCCTGTCGGCCGTCTCCTGCGCCGCAGAAGCCGGGACCGCGAGGACAGCCAGGGCGGGTCGCTTCGATGCGATCACTCGAGGGAGCGCGGACACGTGCTGGATCTTCACGCCGCCGACCTTCTTGCCGATCTTCGCGCCGTCCTTGTCGAAGGCCGCGCAGGCCTTGAAGCCGCGCAGAAGGAGCGTCTTGTAGTTGAGCACGGACGTCCCCAGGTTCCCGACGCCCACGACGATGAACGACCATTCCTTCTCCAGCCCGATGGCGGCCGCGACGGATTTCCGCAGCCCTTCCACATCGTAGCCGTGTCCGCGTTTGCCGAACGAGCCTATCAGCCAAAAGTCGCGTCTTATCTGGTCGGCGGAGACGCCGACGCGCTTGGCGAGCTCGCGCGACCGGATCGTCTCCATGCGCTTTGCGCTGAGCCTTGTCAATTCGCGCAAGTACGTGCAAAGCCGTTCGACGCTTGGACGTGGAAGCCTGGTGGTCTTCATTCTGTTGCGACCCGTGGAAACTCGATATGCTTCTGAACAACCCCCTGAATCCCCTTTTCCTAAGGGGGACTTGGCTACCGCGGCTTTAACCTTGAACTCCAGCGTCGGACCGACAACCCCCTGAATCCCCCTTTGTCAAGGGGGACTTCCGGCGACGATCCATTTTCGCACTGACGCGATTCTAGCAAGTCGGCCATTTGCTGTCAAACAAACGGCAAACAGTTCGGGGGTTCACCTGTCGGGAAGCGTGGAGCGTCAAGGCCACAGCGTTGACTTCCCGGCCGTTCTGCTCCGAGGTCGAAGGTCAAAGCTGCGGCTTTGACGCTCCAAACCGCCGACCAGCCTGCCCGCCGCAATCGCTTGCACGCCCGGAGGGCATTTGCTAGAATCGCGGCTGAACCGGGTTTTCATGCTTCAAGGAGCGGAGCGGATGAAAGCTAAAACCACAGCCATGACGGGCATCGTTGAGCGGTTGATTTCCGATAGCGTGGCCGCGATCGCGGCGATGCGCTCGCCGGAGGCGATGGGGGCCCTCGTGAGAGCGGTGGGGGTCGTCTCCATCGCGCTCCGATCAGGCAGGTTCGTCTACCTTGTCGGCAACGGCGGGAGCGCCGCCGACGCCCAGCACATCGCGGCCGAGCTCGCCGGCAGGTTCCTGTTCGACCGCCGGTCCCTGCCCGCGATCAGCCTCACCACGAACGCGTCAGCGCTGACCGCGATAGCGAATGACCACGGCTATGAAACAGTCTTTGCGCGCCAGCTCGAGGGCGTGCTCAGAAGGGGCGATGTCCTCTTCGCGATAAGCACGAGCGGGAACTCGCCGAACATCCTGGCGGCGGTGCGGACCGCACACAAGAAAGGCGCGGCGGTCATCGCGATGACCGGCAGGCGCGGAGGGCGCATGCGCAGGCTCCTTGGCAAAGGCGACGTGCTGATCGCCGCCCCGACGGACGCGACGCCGCGCATCCAGGAATGCCATGCGCTCGCAGGCCACATCATCTGCGAGCTCGTGGAGAAGAGCGTGTGCGGCAAATGACGATCCAAAGGCAGCCCATTTTGCTTGACAGCGGGCGGGGGGAATGGTAGTCTCTCCCCCTACCACTACTTAGCGAGTCCGGCCCACGGTGGGTGTATCCGAGCCGGACGTTTTTTCGGAGCGGTTCTGCCGCCATCTTTTGAGGGAAGTCGTATGTCGCGGTGGTTGAAGAGCTTGTCAGTGTTGGTCGTGTTTGCGGGGCTGGCAATGCTGGCAGGCGGCTGCGGAGGCGGCAAGGGTACGCCGGAAGCGGCGTTTGAGACGTTCAAGAACGCCATGGTGAACGAGGATTTCGGCGCGGCGTGGGACTGCCTGAGCAAGAATGCGCAGACCGGCATGGATGGGATGTTCAAGATGATCGAGGGGATGGGCGCCGCCAGCGCTGATGACTTCAAGAAGGAATTCGACTGCACTCCGGAAGAGTTCGGCAAACTCTCGGCGCGGGAAAAGTTCATAAAGATGGGAAAGAGCCAGACGAAGAAGGAGACGGACCCGGCGGCGAAACAGAAGGAGAAAGACGAGATCAAGTCAGCCAAGGTTACAAACACCAAGATCGAAGGAGACAAGGCGACCCTTACGATAAAGACCGGCGACAAAGAAGACACGATGTCGCTCGTGAAGGAAGGCAACGAGTGGAAGTTTGAGTCGTTCAAGTAAGAGATTCCCCTCGCCGCCTTTTCGGCAGGAGAGAACACGTGCCGCCGCCCGGAGTCACCGGGCGGCGGCACTCTTTTTTTGGGTGGCCGATCTTGCCGAACCCGCTTTGTTCATGAAATCCGATTTGCAGTCACGTCCCCGACCTACTACCTTGGGATGGCCTGAAGCAGTCTTAGCTGCTGCTCAAGCGCCCCGGGGTCGACCTTGCCCTGGATAGCGAGCATTATCTCGTGCCGCCTGACCGGCGAGGACTTTGAAATCAACACGGCCATCGCGTACAGCGCGGTCGAGCTTGTTGCCGGCTCCCCGTGCATCGCCAGCAGCTCGCTCAGCACCTTGTCGAGATCCAAGTCGGGCAATACGTCTATCGCAGCCGCCACGAGGGCCGGCCGCCCGTCCCTCAAGAACCGCAGGATGCCGTCCGTGCAGGCCGTTCCCTTCAGGGCGACCAGGATCCGGACCGCCCGGGTCGAAACGGTGGCATCGGGGTCGTCAAGACATGTCTCAACCGAAGCCGTCGCCCCGACCGGATCGATTAAAGCCGCAAGTCCCAGCGCTTCCGCCCTCACTCTGCTGTCGCTGTCCTTCAACAACCGTTCCGTCTCCTCGAAAACGCCTCTGAACCTCGCCGCCTGCAGCATCTGCAATGCGGCGATACGCGTCTCGGCCTTTTCGTCTGAAAGAAGGGCGACGAGCTGTTCCTCGCCCCCGAGGCGTTTCACGGCTTCAACGATCTGTGCGCAGGCCTGGTTTGTCTGCACATAGGACCACCTTTGCGCCTGCGCGACCTGCTGAGTCTCCGCGCGGCCTGCGACCCAGGGCTGGCTCCAGGCCTCGACAAGAAGCGGAACGAGCTCTCTCAGTTTCGCCTCCTTGATGATGGCGACAAAGTGGCCGAGGTTCGTCGCGTCCACGTCTTTCCACCTTTTTTTTACTTCGTCGGCCAGTCCCGCGGGGCATACCGCGTTCTTGATATGTTGACGCCAGTAGTTGGCGTAGTTCGCATCCGCGCTGAGTATTTTGTCGAGGACCACCGTTGCGGACAGGGGAATCTGTTTCTTTGCGGCAAAGGCGAGCAGGGTGAAGGTCCGGCCGTCGCCGGCATCACTCTCGAGGGCGCCTTCAATGACGCGGGCCAGGACGTCACGATCGATCTTGAGCCGGAAGAGTTCGTTGATAACATCCCCCACGGACTCGGACGCGCACAGTCCGGGCGCTATCCTGGTAATTTCCTCTGTCGCCTCCGGGACGTTCAGCGCCTTCAATGTCCGCAGCGCGGTTACCGCGGTCTCCGGTTCTTTCTCCGCGAGCGTGATCAGGGCGGGCCATGTGCTTCTCAGCTTCTGCGAGGAGATGATGGAGAGGAGCCGTTGCCGTACTTCGTAGTCGGCGCGGTCGTCTTTGAGCGCCATCTGGATTATCGCCGCCCTGTCGGAGGCGTCGAGCGCGCTCTCGCCGCCGCCTCGTCCCCGGTTCTCGATGACCGCGAGCGTTCTGTACACATCGTTCGATCCGCCGGAGAACAGCTCTTCCACACTGGACTTGCGCAGGTCGAGTTTGTCCAGAATGATCTTCGCGCGGTGTTTCGTTTCGGCATCTTCCGATTTTGAGGCCGCCTCGAGCGCGGTCCGGACGGGCTCGCCGATCTCCAGCAACCTGGCTGTGGCCGCTTCGCGGTCGGCGGGCTGGTCGGCGCCGAGCTGTTCCACCAGACGCTGGACTTCCGCATTGCCGGCATCATCTTCCCCGCGCACGAACGCGAAAGAACCGGGAAGCAGAAAGGATGCCAGCACAGTAGCGAGAAAATGCTGCGTCTTCATGCAAAGAACCCTCATTCGACAGGGACTTGACGAGACTTGTACGAGACAGATCGTCCTATACAATCTCATCGGAGTCGAGCGGAGATCTGGTCGGGATCGTTCGCGCACCTGGGGAAAAGCCCGACAGACTGTCATTCCCGCGAAAGCGGGAATCCGGCGGATCGCCGACGCGACCGAGAGTGGCAGAATCACGCCCCGCCGAAGCGGGGCGGCCATCCTTTATGCTTTGGCGTGACAGAGCACTGGTGGTTCATGACGATTCAAATTCCGGGTAAGCAGTTGCCTGCCGCTCTCTCACGGTCGCGGCACTGATTCCGGGGGCCGCGGCACTTGCATGAAGACGCCGGCAAGGATGCCGGCGCTCCCAGATCGGTCGCAGCATGATTCCGGCTCGGCGGGAACCTCGCACTCCAGCGCGAACGGTCGGCAGCTGGAGCTGCCTCCTACAAACCGGACGGTCGAGAGCTGGATCTCCCTCCTACAGACCAGGCAACGCAAATCCGCAATCCGAAATCGGAAATCCGAAATCGAAAGGAGCCTCGCCCTCCCACGTTACCCCCTGCGGCGCCGGCTACTTCGCCTGATGGACGATCTTGCCGCTCTTGTCGATGACGTTTCCGAGATAGTTGGCCAGCCCGCCTCTGAAGGATCCGCCGTGCGTCGAAAAGAGCCAGTCCGGCTCGCCAAACCTGCTTGTCGAACCCTCGACCGGCGGGATCACCTCCGCGCCCGTCTTGTCAATGTAGCCCACGCGGATCGGCTCGCTCAGCACCACACATGCAAGCCCCTCATGAAAACCGTCGCTGTACTCGGAGTACTTCAGCTCGACGACCAGCTTGCCGGTCTTATCGATGTATCCCCATTTGTACTTGATATTCTCGTTGCCCCGGACGGCGGCCATCCCGTCCGAGAACGGGCGCCCGTCAGTGAACTTCCCCGTGAGGTCGATCGCCAGCTTCCCCGTCTTGTCCATGTAGCCGGTCTTCTCGGTCCCGCCTTCCTCGAAGGTCACATACGCCAGCCCCTCGGTGAATATCATGGTCCGCCGGAATTTCTTGTCGATCACGACCTTTCCCGTCGTGTCGATGTACACGCTCTTGGAATACGCCTCGTATTCGGCCTGCTTCTCCGGGGGTAGCGGTATCTGGACACACGCGAGCCCGTCCGAGAAGGTGTCTCCGGTCTTGTATCCAAGTTCGGTGAAGAGGAGTTTTCCTGTCTTGTCAATGTACTTGTAGCCGTCCCCGTTGTTGATGCGCGCGATGTCGCACGAGAACGACTCCGCCTGCTCGTACTGCGGCGCGATGGCGAAATTGCCCGTCTTGTCGATGTAGCCCCACTTGTACTGTCCTTTCGGCTGCACGGCGGCAAGCCCGCAGAAGAACGGATTCGTCTCGGAGAACGCGGGCTTGACCACCCATTTGCCGCCGGTATCGATGTAACCGTAGTCGTTGTCGAAGTTGCCCTCGATGTACGGCACGGCCTCGGCGAGCCCTTCGGAGAAACGGCGTGCGCGGTTGAGCCGTTTTATGACGACCGCGCCGCCGCCATCGATATAGCCCCACATGTCGATATCGCGTCCGTCGCTGTGCTTGTCCCTATAGACGACCGGGAAGAGCGTCCCCGTTTCGAGCGGGCGCGCGGGCGGCGTGTCCGGTTTCTCATCCGGCGTGGTGTCGGGTTTCGTGTCGGGCGGCGTGACCGGCCTCTCATCCGGCGGAGTCACGGGCTTCTCCGGCGGCTTGCGCAGTTTTTCCAGTTCCGCGGCGGCATCCTTGTCGTCCGGCACGAGTTTCACGTACTGTTCGAAGAGGCGGATGGCCTCAGCGGTCTCGCCGAGATCGCGATGACACTTCGCCATGGCATCGTAGGCAGGGGCAAGTTCGGGGGCGGCCTTGATGGCCTCCTTATACAGGGGGATCGCCGCCTTGTACTCGCGCTTGTAGAAATAGGAATTGGCCAACTGGTACAGCGCGAGCGCCTCGTTCGGCGCAAGCTCGACGGCCTTCGCCAACACCTTGATCGCATCGTCGTAGCGGTCCAGTTTGTTGTAGGTGTAGCCGAGGCTGATCCTGGGCGCAATCACTTTGGGATCGAGTTCGATGGACTTCTCGAAGGCCACGATCGCCTCCGCGTCCATTCCCTTGTCCGAGTAGGCGATGCCGATGTTGTTGTACGCGGAGACCATTGTCGGGTCGAGCTCGATCGCCTTCCTGCCCGAGGCGATGGCGTCGTCAGATTTACCCTGAAGCCGTTGCGCCTTGCAGAGGAAATCGTAGGCGGCGGCCCACTTCGGGTCAAGCTGGACCGCCCTGGTGAGCGCGCGCTCGGCCTCGGCAGCCCGGTCGAGGTTAAGCGCGGCTATCCCCTTGTAGGCCCAGAAGACCTCGTTTTCCGGGTTGAGCTTCAGGCCGTCGTCGGAGAGGATTTCCAGGGTACGCCAGTCTTCTTCGTTCATTGCCGCCTGGGCCTCGAGCAGCAGTTCGTCCTCCGTCGGCTTGGCCTGGCAGTAGGCCTGGGTGACCGCTATCGCAAGGGTGAACGCCGCCACGGCAATCCCGCATGTCCGCAGAAGAATACCACTCGGAACCATTTTGCTTTCCTCAAAAGGTGGCTGCAATCTCTCAGTTGAACACGGGTCCGGGTCGGCCCGACGACCCACGAACGGTGAAACACCGGCACCGTCGAGCGCCGCGCCTTCGGAAAACGGATCGAAATCCAAAATCCGAAATCGCCAATCCAAAATCGAAATGTGGGCGATACAGGACTTGAACCTGTGACCTTCTGCGTGTAAGGCAGACGCTCTAGCCAACTGAGCTAATCGCCCGGGTTCGCGTACGCACGTACGAACTACCTGGTATCGAAGAGCCCGTCCATCCCCTCTTCCGCGCCGAGCGGGCCGTTCTTGTCCTCGTACTCCTTCACCTTCTGCGTCAGCAGGAGCGACAACGCCTTGGCGTGATGAGGGCTCATGATGATCCGCGCCTTTATCACCGCCTCCTTGTGCTCCGGCGTGACCTGGCCGAAGTCGAGCAGGAACTCGAACCGGCTGTGCGCGATCCGCACGACGTTCGAGTAGAGGCCGAGGTTGAGCAGCTCCCTGTGGGTTCCGCCCTCCGCGGGCTTTTCCGGAATTTCATTGTCCATAATTATGCATGTCCTAACCGGGACCATTCGATTTTGGATTGACGCATGATAATCAACAATCCAAAATCAAATTCCAAAGTTGTCTGTCTGCTGTACGGCGTCAGTCCGTGAAGTTCTCGGCCGCCATGTACCACTTCCCTCCGACTAGCACGAGCGCGATCTTCTCCACTGCGTCGCCCTTCGGCATCTTCTGCAGGACCTCGAGCACCCATCGAGAGTCCGAGCTCCGTTCGGCGGCGAGGACCGACCAGGCGGAGGCGTCCGGCCGGTCTGGCGAGCTACGCAGCTTCTCCACCATGGTGCGCCTTGCCTCGGCCGGGCCGGCGCCGGTCTCTTTCGCCAGATCCTCGAGGTAGCGCGGCTCGATGCAATCGAACGCCTTCTCGAAATCGCCGGCTGCGCAGGCGCCCATGAACCCGTCCAGCGGCGCGCGCACCTCGGGGGGGCAGAACGGCTCGTCCGACCGGTCCGAGCACCCGGCCGGCAGGCAGCCGACCAGGCCAAGCAGGCAAAGTACGACGATGCGCTTCATGTCGCCAGGGTTTCGATACAACATGCGAGAACCGATCGCTCAACTTCGGGGTATGACAGCGAATTGAACTTCATGAACACGTCGGGCCAGCCTCGACTCCCGGCGGGCGAAATGGAGCTTGTCCCGCAAGACAAAGTCAAGGCTGCGGCTTTGACGCTCCAAGACCCGCTCCCGAACTCGCCGTGGCCTTGAGGCCCTTGTGGCTGCGATTGTTCGGAAAAGAACGGTTCCCATTGCCGTGCGTTTGCGATGAGTAGTCCGATAGGTCGGCATTCCACCGTGCTACAAGTCCTTGCCACCGGACAGCGACAACGGCTACTCCAGGTTCAGGAATGTGTCGAGCCTGAGTATCTTGAGGATTCCCCGGACCGGAATGGAGACACGCAGCACGAGGGCTTTTCCCTTCTCGCGGGCCCTTTTTGCCGCGCCGACCAGTGTGCCGACCTCGCGGGATGAGATGAACTTCACGGCGGTCAGGTCGACCACGAGCTTCTCCGCCGGGAACTCGACGATCCTGAGGCACGCTTCCTTGAAGGCGGGGTCATCGTATCGCGGGTCGCTCACGACGTAGAGGACGCCGTCGGCGATCTCCAGGTTTTGTATGGTCTTGGTCATGTGTCTTCCCTGCGTTCTGCAGAACGAGAGCCCGGTCGTCAAGCTGGGGGCTCTTCTAACATAATCGATTTCTGTTGTCAAGGATTTCGTGAGGGCGGCGGCGCGGTGACCGAGTTCGCGGGAGCCGGCGCTGTCGTCACCAAATGTGCCGTTGTGTACGTTGTTACTTGAAAACGGCGTGAGTAGCGGTTATAATTATCATCAGAGGGGCCAGGAAAGGCAGGTGACCGGCCATGAAGCCGGTTCGAACGGCCCGGCACTGGCCGGAGACGCTGGGGTGCCGGCTGCGGGGCTATCTGTGCCGCCTCTCTGTGAAGAGAGCGGCAGTGGGAGGTCGGATCGGAAGCTGTGTCTGGAGTATTTTCATGCATTGCAGAACTTTGGGAAGCACTCGCCGACAGGGCGCGCCCGCGGCCACGCTATTCGGGCCGCGGCCTGCGTCGCGGTCTGGCGCGGCGGGATTCACCATGCTCGAACTGATGATCGCCATCGCCGTACTGACGGTCGCGATCTTCGGCCTTTTGGCCGCGCAGCTCTATTGCGTGGTGCTGGACGACGCAACGAAGGAGACGAACATCGCGCTGAACGCCATCCGGTTGAAAGTGGACGAGATCCGCAGCCACGATTTCATCTCGCTCCCCGCCTGCTACAGGAGCGACGTGGCCACGTTCCATCCGGAACATTCGGCGGGGTTTGAGGTGCAGGGGATTGAATTGCAGGACGGCGATCCCGACGGGCTGGCCGGCCTGGTGGTTATCGAGCAGCAGCCCGCAGACCAGTACCAGCCGATAGTCATTCGGGTCGAGGTCTCATGGCAGAGCCGCGACCGCACCAATCGCGGAATCCAGATAAGGAACGTCATCGCATCGAGGCGCTACTAGCCCGGGCAAACGCGAAGCGCGGAATTCGGAACTGGAAACTTGAAACCCGGAACACAAAGGAGACTGGCCATGCGAACGTCTAGCGGCCTTGCCGGCAGGGGAATCAAGGGCGTCACCCTGGTCGAGCTCATGGTCGCGTGCTCGATCTTTGCGGTCGTCATCACGGTGGCGTATGCCATCATGATGCGCGGCCAGGACACCTTCAATGTCGGCGCGGCGACGAGCGAGGTCCAGGAGCGCGCGCGTTTGTGCATGGACACGATCACGAACGAGCTCCTCGAGACCAGCATCGCGAGCGCGGACACGGCACAGCGCTGGTACAACCAGGGATGGGGCGGCATGTTCTGCGACAATTTCGAGTACCTGCCGATCGCCTTCCCGGCGCCGATGGCGTGTCTCAACCCAGCATGCCAGTGGGTGCGCGACCCCGGCTCGATGAATCCACGGGAGCCGAACGCCTATCTCGGGTTCAACTACACAGAGAACCAGCAGATAGATGAGTCGATAATCTCCATCGTGGAGGGCAGCAAGGTGTGGCCGAACACGAGCCTCGACCAGTGCCCGCACTGCGGCTCGTTCTTCTTCCTCACCAACCCGGCCCAGCTCGACGCGATCAAGTTCTTCACCCCCCGCACGGTGAGCGGCGTGTTCATCAACAACGAGGGGAGCGACGCCAGCCCGGACTGGCAGGGGATATTGTTCTATCTCCCGTACTATAACACGGCGACCCGCTCGCTCGAGCTGCGCAGGTACGCGTTCTACCTGAGCGATCTGTTCACCGAGGACCCGGTGACCGGCGACCCGAACCCGCTTTTTGCCGATACGCAGGCATCCATGACCAACATGACCTGGCCGTGGGTGAACCCGCCGGCCCCGGCCGAGTGGATGGACCCGCTTACGCACAACCCCGTCGGCAAGCCGACCCTCTTCGATCTTCTTGACACGGACAGCGACGGGACGATCGACCTTCACCATGACGTCGCCGCCGGCGAATGCATGTGGGAACAATTTCAGGTGTGGAATGGGACGTGGCTCTCCTACGGCAAGGGAGTCTGGGGCGCCACGAACAAATCATTCTGGCTTGGGATAGACCTGTCCACCGGTCAAATGAACGTCTCCTACTGGAGCGACACCTGGTGGCGATGGGCTTTTTTCACCCGGAGAGAGTCCTACGCGGACTTCCCGGGCTACATCTCGGAGCCGCCGTACAAGCTGCTCGGAAACTACCTCGCCGATATCCAGATCAGCACGTACGGATCCAACCCGTATGGGGAGGTCGTGAATCCGCTCGGGGTCAGAGAGCAGAATCCGGGGGCGAACCCGAACGGCAGGCAGGTCCGGATAACCATAGGCTTCGAGAAGCCCGTGATGGTCGGCGAGATCGAGTATCAGCCGATCAGCGTTCTTCAAACGGTCATTACACCCAGGAACCAGTAGGGGAAGAGAAGAAACGTGATCGAACAGAATCGGAGACCCAGGTCTGCGCCGCAGAAGAAACGCTCGACATTTGCGCTGTCACTGTTGCTCGGCTGTTTCCTCGTGGTGGTCGCGGGGATCGTTGCCATCGCGCTCCTGTCGGACGCGGATGCGAGGACCGTTGAGGTGTCGTTCAACTCCAGGAAGATCACGGTCGACGATATCCTGGACTGGGCGCGTGTCTGTGACAACCTGACGACCCTGAGGCCCGTGGGCGAGTTCGATTTTCAGGCCATGACCCTGCAGGCATTCGCGTCCGAGATGCGGGCGCGCATGCCGGAGATGGAGCCCTGGTGCGAGGTCGTCGGCGTGACGCTCGAGAGTTTCATCCTCGCCTCGGACGCCATCGCGCACACGACGACACTTGACGAGGTCATGGCGGCGGCCGGTATCGAACTGGAGGAGGAAGAAGAAGAGGAAGAGGCTGGGGCCGAGGAACCGCCCGTCACGCCCGACAGGATGTGGGAAGTGCCCGACGATATGCCTCAGGAGATCATGGACAGGCTTCGGGCCGTGTATGAAA